>CAJVYK010000005.1 GCA_913009865.1 uncultured bacterium | reverse complement strand
TTCCGGTCTAAAAACGCTCCTGGCGGCTGATGACCTGCAAAGACCGGCTGCTATTGAACAATTAATCGTGTTAGGTGAGCAAATAGGAGCGGAAGTTTACAGCGAAAAGAGTGAAAATGCGGTAAAAGTTGCGAAAAATGCCGTAAAATATGCTAAAAAAAATGACTTTGATGTAGTGGTAATCGACACCGCCGGCCGGCTGCATATAGACGAAGAAATGATGTCTGAAATAGCCGATGTGGCAAAGGCGGTAAAGCCGCACCAGATTTATCTGGTCTGTGATTCGATGACCGGCCAGGATGCCGTCAACTCGGCTAAAGAGTTCAACGACCGGCTGGAACTCGATGGCGTTATCCTGACAAAACTGGATGGCGATGCCCGCGGCGGAGCGGCACTGAGTGTAAAAGCCGTAACCGGCAAACCCATTAAGTTCATCGGGGTCGGTGAAAAACTGGACAAACTCGAGGAATTTCACCCCGACCGTATGGCCGGCAGAATCTTAGGGATGGGCGATGTCGTAACGCTGGTGGAAAAAGCTCAGGAACATTTCGAGGCAGAAGAAGCAGAGAAACTGCAAAAGAAAATGGCCAAGGGCAGTTTCGACTTCAATGATTTCCTGAGACAGATGCAGTCCGTAAAAAAAATGGGCGGTATGAAAGATATGCTCAAAATGCTGCCGGGAGTGGGCAGCAAACTCGGGGATATGGATTTTGACGACGGGCAGTTGAAGCAAATCGAGGGCATTGTCCATTCGATGACGAATCAGGAAAGGCGAGAGCCGGATACTATAGATTCGTCTCGCAGAAGACGAATCGCCGCAGGCGCAGGCGTGGAAGCCAATGATGTTTCCGGTTTGGTAAAAACATTTAAACGAAGCAGAGATATGATGAAGGCCTTTAGCGGCGGAAAATTCGGCGGACTTAAGAGTCTGCTGTCAGGCGGATTTAATATGGATACGATAAGCGCTGCTATGGGAGCGGGCAGAAAAATAAAACAACGCTCGAAAAGAAAAAGAAAAATTCTGCGAAGAGGTAAGATAAAACGGCGATAAAGCGGAAAATTTCGATTGACCAATACCTAAAAGAATTGGCCAGATTTGTTGGCAGCGAATATGGTAAACTGGTAAGAAGTAGATTCAAGGATATCGACGGCAGCAGCGAATTGGCAATGCTGGCAGCGCCTACAGCCGAGGAATTGGAGCAGTTAAAAAGGGCGGTGGCGATAATGACGCCGGCTGAAAGGCAAACCGCTGCTGAGTTAACCGATGAGCAGATACAGAAAATCGCAGACGACGCCAGGATTGACCAGGCCAATTTTGCCATTTTCATGAACGGCTACGCTTTACACAGCAAAAAAACTTCTCCGTCTCAATTGTCCCGAGATTTGCGGAAATCAACGACAAAAAAAACGAACTAAGAAAAAGAATATGGCAGTAAGAAAAAATATATTTTCGCTTCTTGTCGCTACCAGCATTTTTCATAGCACGCAAAAAGCCAGTCAAGCTCTTGGAGCAGAGGACAAGCCGACAAAGGAAATTGTATTCAGACTGTACTTTAATAATTATAACGCCGGTATCGACTGGAATGCTTTGAGCGACCTGAAGAATAATCCCATTCTCAATGCCTGTATGACCGAAGTAACAGCCGAAAAACTTGAATCCTTGCAGATTCCGGACTTGAAAGCTCGTCTGCAAAAACTACAACGAGGCAAGCTTGTTAGAAAAGTTGGGACAAACTATAAATTGGCTTTCCCGGCAATTTGGGGAGAGAAAAAAGACAAACTTCAAAAAATAGTTGAAAATACCGCATCAAAGGTTTTGCCGAAAGCTGAGCAGATAATAAAAAAAATTACACCATATCTGAAAAATCGCAAGGAAATGCTATACCACGTCGTCTGGTCTATAGTGATGGATGGGCCGATAGCGTGGAATACGCTGAACGTCGAATTAAAAAAACAACTCAAGAAAACCGACTCCTCAATTACCGCTACAACATGGCTGAAGTATCCGAATCACCCTTATCGCGTCGGCACCAATACCTATAGTGATATTCAGAATGGCGCAGTCAAAATTACCTGGAGCCGAACCACACCTACGCCATCTATAGTCCACCAAATTATAAAAAAATATGAAAGTGAGTTGATACAATCGGTGACTAATAGCCAGCCCCTAAAAGGTCAAAAGGCAAGACAGGCCTTAGCTCAATACGGACTGGTCGATGAGAAAGGCATAGGGCGTGTATATATTATTGACCCCGCTTCAGAGACAGCCCAAACCTTTGGCAAAGTCAGCCGTAAGTTCGCCAATGAAGTTATGACAGATATCGATGTACAAGAAGCAGCTAAAATGCTCGGCGTTACACCGGCACAAGCTCTTGTGATAGTCTATCATGAACTCTGCTATGAACTGCTTGAGCGGCTTGCTGCCAAAAGAATTCTCGAAGTACCTAAAATCGTACTGAAACCTGCAGTTGGAACCGATCAGACCTATCGGTTAGTTTCTGTTATTAATCTACGTAAATTGAATTTACCCGACCAATAGAATTATGATATCTTTGCAAACCTGTTTTGTGGCCCCGGTTGTATCGGAGTTGCGGAAATTGATTATAAACGACTAATAGAAAGGTAAAAATTATGGCAGTAAAATTGAGAATGACCAGGATGGGCAGGCGGCATCGGCCGTTTTTTAGAATCAACGCCGTCGAATCGCGAACGCCGCGCGATGGCAGAATCCTTGAAAAATTAGGGCATTATGACCCGATTGAAAAGGATTCGAGTAAGCAGATTGTACTCAACGTCGAGCGAGTAAAGTATTGGCTCGACAAAGGAGCAATACCGTCCGATACGGTCTCGCAAATCCTGCTTCGCCAGGGTCTAAAGCATAAATATGCCGACCAGAAAGCCGAGCGGCAGGCAAAGGCCAGGGCCATAGCCCGTGCTAAAGGCAAGCCCTTTACAAAGGCCGACAGAATCGCCCTTGAAAAGACAGCCGAGACGGCTGAAGAAGAAGCCAAGGCCAAGGCCGAAGAAAAGGCGAAAGCAAAAGCCGAAGCCGAAGCAAAAGCAAAGGCCGAGGATGAAGAAAAGGCGAAAGCCGAAGCCGAGGCAAAAGCAAAGGCCGAGGATGAAGAAAAGGCGAAAGCCGAAGCCGAGGCAAAAGCAAAGGCCGAGGATGAAGAAAAGGCGAAAGCCGAAGCTGAAACAAAAGTCGAGCCGGAAACTGAAGAGAAGGCAAAAGCCGAAGCCGAAATAAAAGTCGAGCCGGAAGAAGAAGCCAAAGTCAAGGATGAGAAAAAAGCTAAAGACGAAGCTGAAAAAACTGAGCCGGTAGAGAAGGAAGAGAAGCAAGCCGCTCCGAGCGATTCGACAGATAAGACAAATGAGAATTGATGTCCTAACGCTTTTTCCCGAAATGTTCCAATCGCCTCTGGACTGCTCGATATTAAAGAGGGCCCGGGACAATGGGCTGATTGATGTTGTTCTTACTAATATAAGAGATTTCGCCGCTGACAATTATAAAAGGGTCGATGACAAGCCGTACGGCGGTGGGCCGGGTATGGTTATGATGCCGGGGCCGGTTTTCGATTGTTGCGAGTATGTCGAAAAACTCTCAGCCGAAAAGGGCAGGGTTGTACTGCTAACGCCGCAGGGACAAAAATTTAATCAGGCAAAAGCTGTTGAGTTGAGTAAAGAAGGCCGGCTGATTTTAATCGCAGGCAGATACGAAGGGTTCGATGAGCGAATCCGAATCGGCCTTGGGGCAGAGCAAATCTCGATAGGTGATTTTGTCTTAACCGGCGGTGAATTGGCGGCTATGGTGATTATTGATGCGGTAGTTAGATTATTAGCAGGCGTACTGGGCGATGAAGATTCGGCTAAGGATGATTCCTTCAGCAAAGGACTTCTGGAGTATCCGCAATATACGAGGCCGCCAGGTTTTCGCGATATGAAAGTGCCTGAAATCCTTTTGAGCGGCGACCACGGTAAAATAGCCGAATGGCGACGCCGGCAGGCAATGGAGCGGACAAAGAAATGCCGGCCAGACCTTTTGGGTTGACTTTTTACTGTTTTCTATTTATTATTGAACTTAAACTAACCGGTTCTGTTTTTTTGACACAGATTTACACTGTTTTTTATAGATTTAGATTCCTGCTTTTGCAGGAATGACAGATACCCTTATCATATTGTAAAAACTGTGGTTATATTAAAGCCGGACTCAAGAACGGTGAGTTTTATTATTGAAAAAGAAATTGGAAATCCGAACTCAGAAACAACGGCAAATAGTCAATAGTAAACAATACGGGAGATAGATTAGTGAAAACAGAAATGTTGGACGCGGTCGAGCGCAAGGGGCTTAAAGAAGATACGCCATATTTCGAAATAGGCGATATAGTTGATGTGCGTTGCAGAATCAGGGAGGGCGGCAAGGAGCGGATTCAGATATTTACCGGTACGGTAATCGCCCGCAAGGGCCGTGGGATTAACGAAACCTTCACGGTTCGGCGGGTTATTGGAAATGAGGGCGTGGAGCGGATTTTTCCCCTTCATTCGCCCAATGTTGTGGACGTCAAGGCGATTCGAAGCGGTAAGACAAGGCGTGCAAAACTGTATTTCCTCCGCAAGCGAACCGGCAAAGCGGTACGGCTCGCTCAGCGACACAGCAAACACACCGTCTCAAAATGAGTTCGTAGTTATGAGTTTACAGTTCATAGACTGCGAACCACGAACCATGAACTTTCCGCTGAACAGACGCAAGTTATTGGCCGACCGAAAGCTGCTTGGCCGATGGGGTGAGAAACGCTGCCTGAAGTTTTTAAGAAGAAAAGGGTTTAAGAAGCTGGCTGATAACTTCTCCTGTAAGAGCGGTGAAATAGACCTTGTTATGGTCGATGCCGATGGGGCTGTTGTCTTTGTCGAGGTAAAGACCAGGGCGGATGAAAGTTTCGCACCAGCCGAGTCGGTTATCACCCCTGCCAAGAAAGCCAGATTGAGCAGAGCCGCCCGTTATTTTCTCGCAACCAACAGTATAGAGGATAGAGCCTTTCGCTTTGATGTTGTTGTGATAGTATTAGGCCGAACCGGCCGCCCACAGATAAGACATTACGAGAACGCATTTGTGCCGTAGAGCAATTTAATTTTTCGTGTTCGCTTTATGCCTGTTGCGGCTTCGGCTGGCGGCATCAGATTTGCTCGCAATATTTCAATATCGCTGTGCAATCTTCTTTGCCAGCCTCGTCCTCACGACGGCCTAAATGCGAACAGAAAATATTAAAGTGCTCTAAAACCAATGGAACTGATTGATACGCATTGTCATTTGACCTTCGAGCAGTTGGCCGGCGATGTCGAGCAGGTTTTGCAACGCAGCAAAGCGGCAGGCGTTGTCGGCTGGATAACCGTAGGTACCGATACGCAGCAAAACCAAAAGGCAATCGAGCTTGCGAACAAATTCGATAATATGTACGCCGCTGTCGGCATTCATCCACACGAAGCCAAAGATGTAACCGGCCAGACAATAGCGGAATTAAAAGAGCTTGCACAAAGTGAAAAAGTCGTTGCAATCGGCGAGGCGGGCCTGGATTTTCATTACAATTTTTCAAAGCCACAGGAGCAAAAAAGAGCATTTGCACAGCAGTTAAAAATCGCCGCCGAACTGAATCTGCCGATTATCGTACATTGCAGAGAGGCCTTCGATGAGACGATGGAGATTTTGGCCCAGCACGGCGGCGGCGTTAAAAAAATAGTTTTTCACTGTTTCACCGGCTCGGCTGAGCAGACAAAGACTGTTTTAGATAATGGCTTTTATATCTCTTTTACAGGAGTAGTCACTTTTAAAAACGCCGAAGCCGTTCGGCGGGCCGCTAAAATTGTGCCGTTAGATAGATTGATGCTCGAAACCGATTGTCCGTATATGTCGCCGGAGCCGGTGCGAAAGCAAAAGATAAATGAGCCGGCCCTTATGATTCATACCGCTGGATACTTGGCTGAGTTAAAGGGGATGGATTTGGCTGATTTCGCAGACGCGGTTACCGCTACCAGCAAGATCTTTTTCGGCCTGCCAGAAAAATAAGACCACGACGCCAAAGACTCAGCTTTTCTGTTCTCTGTCCTTCATCAAGCACCGAGAACTGTCTTATTTGGCCAGGTGTCTAAAATACTCAAAAATGGCTTTTAACGGTGCTGAAAGCCGTGGTTTATGGTACAGTTTGACTTTTCGGCAAATCGGACTATACTTATAGTAGCCCCCCAGGACTGCCACAAAGAAAATGAAAGTGAGCTAAAGTGAACCAGGAAATCAAATATACCTATACCTAAGGCACAGGTGGCATAAATTAAAAATTAAATAGCTCTGCCACAGGTATCAAAATTGTGGAGTCCCTTAGGGATGACTTCCTTAATTTTGATTTTTTATTTTTCTTTGCTTTAGGCACTTTACACTTCTCTTTAGTGTCTTGGTTCCTTTGTGGCAGGAAAATTAAGAATAATAAATATAAAACAACCAGTTTACTATGCCGGGTACGTTTGATAACAGTCTGATAAATCAGGTTCAGCAGGCCAACGACATCGTTGACGTGATCGGAGAGCATGTAGCTCTAACGAAAAAAGGCAGGGAGATGGCCGGCTTATGTCCCTTCCACGACGACCATCGGCCGAGTATGTATGTCAATAGCGTCAAGCAGATATTCAAGTGTTTTGCCTGTGGCGCCGGCGGTAGTGTGTTTACATTCGTTCAGATGCGGGAAAATTTAACCTTTCCGCAGGCGATAGAAAGATTGGCTGAGCGAGCGGGTATAAAAATAGCGTATAGCTCTGCCACAGGTAGCGGACAGCGTATAGCGGATAGAAAAAAAACAAACGCTACTGATATCAATCCGAATGAGCTGGCAAAGGTCAATGCGTGGACGGCTGAATACTTCCAGGAAAATCTCTATAACGAACAGAAAGGTAAACAGGCCCGTGATTATATCGCCGAGAGACAGATAACGCTGGAAAGTGTGAAAAAATGGCGGATTGGCTTGGCTGTTTCACAGAATGATTTAATCAAAACGGCAAAGGCCAAAAACGCCTCTACGAACTTATTGATAAAAGCCGGCCTGGTAACGGCCCAAAACCACGACAGGTTTGTAAATCGCCTGATGTTTCCTATTACCGACGTAACAGGCAGAGTTATCGGCTTCGGAGGCCGAACACTGGATGCAGCCGATGCTAAATACATAAATTCGCCGACAACGCCTCTGTTTGACAAAAGCAATTCACTGTACGGCCTTGAGCAGGCCCGCCATCAGATTGTTTCGTCCGGCGTAGCGGTCGTTGTGGAAGGTTATACCGACTGCATAATGGCGCACCAACTCGGCTGTGCCAATGTCGTTGCGACGTTAGGTACCAGTTTTACCGCAGGGCACGGGCGAATTCTACGGCGGTATGCGAAAAAGGTGGTTTTAATTTTCGATAGTGACGTTGCGGGTGTCGAGGCCGCTAACAGGGCTTTGGAGGTCTGTTTGTCGCAGCGAATAGATATCGAGCTTGCTTCGGTGCCGGAAGGAAAAGACCCCTGCGATTTTCTTCTGACCGCCGGCAAAGAACGATTCGAAGAATTGCTGAACGATGCCGTTGATGTCTTTAATTTCAAATGGAGCAGGTTAACAGAGCGTTTCGGCAGCGACCGGACACTTGTGGACAGCAAAGCGGCGATTGAGGAATTTCTGCAGACGATAGCTACCGCTATCTGGTCGGGTAATCTGTCGGCTATAGACAGAGGATTGATAGTTAACCGGCTCTCGAGGATTATAGGCCTTGACGCCAAAGAGATAAACGCCGAACTATGTAGAAGAATCGCAAGGGCTGCAAGAACCGCCGGCTATAACACAGAAAACCAAAAAACGCAAAACGCAGACCTGGGCGAAGGCCTGTTTGCCATCGCTCAACGGGAGGTGCTGGAAGTATTGCTCAATAAACCAAATCTGTTCGAGCTTGTGAAACAAAAGATTACAGCCGATGTTCTTGACGTGCCGATATTGAGGCAAATAGCAGCTATATTGTTTGAGCTGTTATGTGACGCCGCCCCCGATGCCGATGCCTTGCTGCCGGCAGTCCTGGCCAAAACAGAATCGGCGGAAGTTAGCGGCCTTATTGTGGAATTAGCGCAGGCCGGGGAAGAAAAAGGCAATTTTCAATACCGCTTGACGGGCGCTTTGGATGCAATGCAGCGGTATCAGCAGCAGAGAAAAAAAAGCGAACTAAGGCCGATAGAAGACCAAACACAGTTTCTACGGCGTGTTTGTGAAAATATCGGGAAACAAAATCCTCATAACGTGGGAATGGTATAGTGAACAATCGTTGGTAAGTAGCCGTAAAAAAACAGGATATACCCTGAAAAATACGGAATGTCAGGGCTTATTTGATTTCCTGATATGGTTACAGGTTAATTATATACCGTGTTGTCAAGGACGCCGATTATGGCAAAAAAAAGGTTAAAAGCGAGCAGGCCGGATGTCAAGCCCGGACAAGCTGAGAGCGAAGCCGAGTCTCCGGCAAGCGCCATATCCAAAAACACCGAACAGCAGATAAAAGCGATTATTGAAAAGGGCAGGAAGAAAGGATTTCTAACTTACGAGGAAATGAATGACGAACTGCCCGAGGAGGCGGTTAGTCCCGCTCGTCTCGACAGTTTGCTGGCAACGCTGGATGAAATAGGAATCAATCTGCTTGATGAAGCTGACGTGGTAAAGCAGGCGGAAGAGGAATTTGAAACGCTCGAAGGCGCCGCAGGAGCCGGTAAAGAAAAGCTGCTCAAAGAGGATGAACTGCTGGAAAAACAGCTCGTCAGCGCAGAAGCTGCTCGAAGAATTGACGACCCTATTAGAGTCTATCTAACTCAGATGGGAGAAATTCCACTGCTGACCAGAGAGGCCGAAATTGCTCTGGCAAGGAAGATAGAGCTGACGCGGATGTCTTTTAGAAGAAAAATGCTGCAATGCGATTATTGCGCCAGAAACGCCGTCGATATTCTACAGCAGGTACACCAGGGAACGCTGTCGTTCGATAGAACGATGAAAATTTCCACCGCTGAAAACCTTGTAAGAGCCGTTATTAAGAAAAGAATGCCGCAGAATATTGCAACGGTAAATAAACTGCTGAAGATAGACCGGAATTTGTTCAGGAAGTCTTTGCAGGCCAGAAGCGCCGCCGATATCAAGGACATATTAAAGCGGATGCACAGAAACAAACGCAAAGTCGCAACGCTGCTGGAGGAGCTGAGTCTGCGGACCAGCAGAATTCAGCCGATGAAGAATAAACTGCACGGTATCTGCCAGAAGATGCGACAATTAGAGCGGACTATCGCTTGCGGGGTCACGCCGGATTACGCCTTAGAAGATATTGACGCAATGAAACAGGAATTGGCCGGTCTGCAGGAACTGGTGGTGGAAACGCCAAAGCAGCTCGAGAAAAGACTGCGTACCATCGATAGAATATTCGGCCAATACGAGCAAACAAAACGCCTGCTCTCAAGTGCAAACCTTAGATTGGTGGTTTCAATTGCCAAGAAGTATCGCAATCGCGGCCTGAGCTTTCTGGATATAATCCAGGAGGGAAATACCGGCCTGATGAGAGCGGTGGATAAATATGAGTACCGCAGAGGATATAAATTCAGCACATACGCCACATGGTGGATTCGTCAGGCAATTACCCGAGCGATTGCCGACCATGCACGGACGATTCGCATTCCGGTGCATATGATAGAAACGATGAGCCGACTGCGAACAGCCAGCAGAGTTCTGCTTCAGCAACTGGGTAGAGAGCCCACGACTGAAGAAATCGCCACTGAAGCTGATATGAGCATGGATGAGACCCGCAGAGTCCTGAAGATTTCCAAGCATCCGATTAGTCTTGACAGGCCGATAGGTGAAAGCGAAGACAGCTATTTCGGCGATTTTATCGAAGATGAAGATATCGATTCACCGGTGGCCTCGGCTGCCCAGGAAATGCTCAAGGAAAGGATCGATGTGGTACTGAAAACACTTTCATATCGCGAGCGCGAGATTATCCGGCTGCGATATGGAATCGGGGACGGCTATACCTATACGCTGGAGGAGGTGGGCAGAATCTTCAAGGTTACCCGCGAGCGGGTCAGGCAGGTCGAGGCAAAAGCCATAAGGAAAATGCAGCATCCAGTAAGGTCCCGCAAGCTCGAAGGATTTTTAGACCACAAAACGGTGTAACCGCTGAAAACGCAGAGCAAATTCAATTATCCCCCCGCCAGCCGGTATTCTGCAGGAAATTGACTGATTTCTCGAATAGCTGACCAGTTTCATTTGCAGACCAAATGAGGTTTTGGGATGACTTCTAATAAAAATAACTTGAATTTACAGCAGGAAAACTTTCTAATATCGATTCGAATCAGTGTAATCCATTCTCCGTAGCAAGGCTTCCGCCTTCGTAGCCTACGGCGGAGTAGGCACTGCGAAGAATGAATCCGCGGTTAACGAGAGGGATTTTGAAAATGGCGGCTCTAAAGGATTTATGGTCGAGGACAGGCAGCTGGCTGCGGGCTCACAAATCATCCGGGGCTGCAGATTATCAGCTACAGCTAAATAACGAAGGCCTAATCAGCCCGGACGATGGGTCGAAAGAGCCGGCTGAGGAGCAGTCCCGGCAAGCAGGGGTCCGGAACAATCAGGTAGTAGTTAAAACGGTTCAGCCGATGGATAAATCCGAATCGCTTGAAAAACTGCAGGCCGGCTTTAACAAATTGGTTGAGCAGCTTCAGGGTATCAACGAGCATTTGAACCGTCAGGTGGCTCAGCACGAAAATTTGATGGAACGAATGGAGAAATTGCCCCAATTAATGGAGAGCTTTCCGACTGTTGTAGAAAGTCAGAAGCAGTTAACAGAGCGGATGCTTGAACAGTTAAAAGTAACTGCTGTCAAGAATCAGCAGTTTGTAGATGCAGTTGAGAAAATCCCGACCGAAACCGCCAGGCAGACCGATGCTCTGGTTGATATCGACCATCAGCTTGCCGCTGCAGCCGATACTGATGTGCAAATGGCGGAGAGTTTCAACAAATTCAACGAAACATTGGACAAACTGGACCAAAATACAGCCGGCCAAACGGATAGCATCCTCCAGATGAGCAGGACCTTTGCTACCAGTGACAGGTATCTCAAATACATCATATCCAGACAAAGCAAACGCTTTATGTGGATATTTGTAATTGCTGTGGGTGTGTGTTTGTTCGCTATTTTAGCTCTGGTCGGCATTATTATTTATCTGAGGCAGTAAAAAATTTTATTTTCTGCTTGAATACTGCTGTGCGGTCTGATAAAAACCTAATAACTCGCTCTTTGAAAAAGTTATAAATCTAACAGCAGGTCCCAAAGCTTTGTGCTTTGGGATAGTCAAATGGGAACTCGGTTAAAATCCGAGACGGTCGCGCCGCTGTGAGCGTCTGTTCCGATATAAATCGGAAATCCGAAAGACATTCGTACCACTATTCGCAATCAGCGAATGGGAAGGGGTCTTGAGGTAAGAGGCAAGTCAGAAAACCTGCCTGCGGTTAGCTGCACATATATGGTGTTCTCGCGACTTGGGACGCAGTGCGGCTCTTCGGCCTGGGCAAACTTGCTCCGAACACAAAACAAATCGGCTGGGAGTCCGGCTTGTCGGTTTTATCAGTAATTGAAACCGTCGTTCCTTCGCGGGAACGGCGGTTTTTTTTATTGGCCTGCCCTCGCGATAAGGGCCAGACAATACAGAAGGAGGCAAAGACACTTAGAGCAGGTAACTAACTCAAACTGACCGATGGCCAGTTTGAAAAATTAAAAATCAAAATTGCGGAATCCCGACGAAGTCGGGATGGCTTCTTGATTGTTTTTTGTTTTACGGAACATATTATTAAATAATGAGTTATTGCAATTTCGGGCCGTAAATCGGTCAGTTTGAGTAACTAAAAAAAGTATGAGAAGTTTTGAAAAGAAAGTTGAGATTTTTTGAATTAAAGGAGAAAGAACAATGGCTTCGTGGAGATTGATGAGCTTAATTTTTATGTTTGTAATAACCGGCGTTTCGTTCGCTGATATAGCTGACTTTGATGATTTGAGCATGAGTCCTGAGTCTTACTGGAACGGTTCGGACGGCTCAGGCGGTTTTACCAGCGGCTCAGCAAATTTTAATAACTATTATGACCCTGCGTGGGGTTCGTGGGCGGGTTTTGCTTATTCTAATATCAAAGATAGCTCCGCTCAAGGATTGGGCAGTCAGTATAACGCTATAACCGGCGGTGCTCAAAGTGGCGACAATTATGCTGTCGGTTATCTTGATACCTACAACCAGATAACACCGACTATAGTTCTGGATACTGAGCAGTTGTTAGCCGGTCTGTATGTAACCAACAATAATTACACCTACTATTCGATGTTAAACGGAGATGCTTACGCTAAAAAATTTGGCGGAGATGCCGGTGATGACGCCGATTGGTTTGCGCTGACTATTACCGGTAAAGATGCCGGCGGCACTGCAACCGATACGGTTGATTTTTACTTAGCAGATTTTCGTTTTGCCGACAACAGCCAGGATTACATCGTTAACACCTGGCAATTCGTTGACCTGACTTTGTTGGGTACGGTAAAAAGTCTGGAGTTCACCCTCAGTTCCAGCGATGTCGGTTCCTGGGGTATGAATACGCCGGCGTATTTTGCGATGGATACAGTCGTGCCGGAACCGGCTACGCTGGCACTGTTGGGGCTTGGTGCAGTTTATCTCAGGAGCAGGAGGACTTGTTAATGCGGAGGAAAGCTCTGCTGCTTTTGGTTTTGGCCGTTAGTAGTTCCGTTGTTTCTGCCGGCGGTCCTTATGCACCGCCGGCAGGACAGCCCGGCTCAACAGCCATTCATATGAATGACCCCAACTTCGTATCCTGGGCCGCAGGGATTACACTCGAACGCGGATATGTCGATATAAGCGACCCCTTAAAAGGTTACGCTTCATACGGCAGCGATGCCAACGCACTCGGGCCGGCCGATGGCGATTCGAATGGAGTCGTGAGCCTCGGCGATGGCGGAGTGGCTGTGCTTACCTTTGCAAATCCGATAGCAGATGGGCCCGGTTACGACTTTGCGGTTTTTGAAAACGCTTTCAGCGACACCTTTCTTGAAATCGGATTCGTTGAAGTAAGCAGCGATGGGAACAACTTCTTTCGTTTTGATTCGGTCTCGCTGACTCAAACAAATACCCAGGCCGGTACTTTCGATTCATTGGATACAACAAATCTGCACAATTTCGCAGGGAAATATCGGCAGGGCTATGGTACACCATTTGACCTCGGAGAACTCGAAAATGTTAATCCTTTGCTGAATGTCAACCGTGTTACCCACGTTAGAATTATTGATGTAACCGGCTGTATCGAGGTCTCTTACCGAAGCTATGATTCTCAGGGACATAAAATAAACGACCCCTGGCCGACCCCTTTTTCAACGGGAGGTTTTGATTTGGATGCGGTAGGTGTGATTCACGAAAAAACAGTTTCGGCAGACTTCAATGGTGACGGCATCGTTAACTTCTCCGACTATAGTATTTTTGCAGCGGCTTATCTGAGTGAACCGGGCGATGGAAACTGGGACCAGCGGTGCGATATTTCTGAGCCGGCAGATAATGTCATCGATATGCTGGATTTTGCGCGGCTTGTGGACGAATGGCTGATTACTGAGCAATGGTATGTTCAATAGGATAAGCTGGGAAGGTAATCCAATGTCAGCGGGAAGCAAAAAAGCTTTTACTCTGGTCGAACTGCTGGTGGTTATAGCGGTTATTGCGCTGCTGATGGGCATCCTGATGCCCGCCCTGACCGCCGCAAGAGCACAAGGCAGACAGATTGTCTGCGGAAGCAATATCCGCCAGCTTGTCCTGGCCAATATCGGTTATGCAGGTGAAAATGACGGCAGTTACGCTCCTGCAGCGTTGGACATATTCAGCGCCAACAAGCACCGCTGGCATGGGGTACGTGATGATATTAACAGTCCGTTTGACCCGGCCAGGGGGCCGCTTGCAGCATATCTGGGTGATGGGCGTGTAAAGAAATGCCCCCGGAAGGTTAATTTTCGCCAGGGTGAGCCCTGGGATTGGGACTTCGAAGATGGCGGCGGCGGATACGGCTACAATATGACCTACATCGGCTCGCGAATATGGCAGAACTATTCCAGTGGAAATTGCAGGATAACCGCGAAAGATTTTGAACTTCGCCATCCGGCCCGGACTCTAATGTTTGCAGATGCCGCAATGGCCAAACTGGATAACGGCAGGCCTTATTATCTGGAGTACTCGTTTGTCGAGCCGCCCTATTTCGTAGTCAACGGCAATCCTGTTGCCAGTTGGGGCTACGCATCGCCGTCTATTCACTTCAGACATCGCAACAGAGCGAATATCGGATGGGTTGATGGGCATATTAGCTCTGAAAAAATGGCACCGTTCGAAGGGGTAAATGTTTACGGCGTCAAATCCAGTGATATGATGCTCGGCTGGTTCGAGCCGATAGATAACAGCCCGTTTGATTTGAAATAAAATGAATACAGCAAGACCAAAACGAACTGCCGCCTTTGCCCTGCAAAGTTTGAACCAGCTTCTCTGGCCTGCAGTCTGCATTAACTGTAAGCAAAGCATTTGCGAAACCGATGCAAATCTGTGCAAAGATTGCTGGGACCAGCTTCTTAGCTGCACGGGCGCAGATTACTGCCCGCGATGCGGCCGAGACGTCAGCAGATTTGCTCTGCTCGATGGCGTTTGCCCCAATTGCCGGGGCAGCCAAATTCACTTCGACCAAATAGCTCGCAGCGGAGTTTACATAGAAGCCCTGCGGAAAATGATATTGGCCTTTAAGAACGGCCGGACAGAATTGGATTCGACTTTGGGCTTTTTGGCCAATTCTGCTCTACAGGGAAGTGGTTTTTATAGTGATATAGAATTTTTTGTTCCTGTCCCACTGCACTGGTCGAGGCGCTTGGTTCGCGGCTACAATCAATCGCATATTTTGGCCAGGAAATTAAAACACGCAAGAGGGAAAATCAATACTGACCTGGTTCGAATTCGCCGAACAAAAACACAAACAATAATGGCAACTGCCGCTGCGCGTGCCAGAAATGTAGCCGGCGCTTTTGCGGTTCGTTACGGACACAATTTTACCGGCAGAAACATCTGTCTTGTCGATGATGTTAAAACGACCGGTGCAACGTTAAATGAATGTGCAAAAACACTGAAAGAAGCCGGCGCCTCGAAAGTCTTTGCATTAGTTTTAGCCGTTGCGGGACAAAATCCTGTTTAGCAGTAGCCGGCACGGCTATTCTTTTTGAGATTTACCAGTCCGGGGGAGTCTTTGTAATATCACTTGCAATAACGAAGGTAATGTTGATATTATTACGTTTGAAAGTCGCCGTTCCGGCGACTGCTAAACGGTAAAATAAGCGGCCGTGCCGGCGACTGCTAAACAGAGGAAATTTATAATGATTATTGCCTATCACGCCATCTTTACAACATACGGCACCTGGCTACCAAACGACCCACGAGGCTCATATTCTAAAGAAATTTATAATGCGCAACTGCGGATGTCAGGCAAAATCAAATACGGTCGGCAAAATCCGGTACCAGCTAAAAAACTGTTACTTAGGTTCTGGGCCGCTGCAACGCCATACATCAGCCGAGCACCGTTTTTCATTGATGACAATTGCCGTCCCATCATTGCCGCCGGTCTCAGCAGGGTTGTTCAACGATTGGGTATCAAAATCCCAGCTTGTGCAATAATGAATGACCACATACATGTGCTTGTTCTCCACTCAAGGTACAGAATCGAATATCTTGTTAACCAGTTCAAAGGCGCTGCAACACGAGCTTTGAAACTGAAACGAACCCCCTGGGCTCGTGGCTGTTGGAAGGTCTTCATTACGGACACTGAAACACTGCTGGCCGCTGCTAAATATGTCCAGGCCAATCCCATCTATGCCGGTCTTCCTGCTCAATGCTGGGATTTCATCACACCGACACCCTATAGTCGCCGTTCCGGCGACTGCTAAACGGCTATAATTTTTCGTATCTTGTTACAGCTCGGTACAGGCCGTTGATGCGCTTGCCGTCAGTGATTACGGGCGAGTATTTTTCGTTTCGCGGCTGCAGTCGCACCTTATTATCCGGCTCGAAAAACACCCTCTTAAAGGTCGTTTCGTGCGGCATTGCAAAACGGACGAAGCAATCATCGCCATTGTGCACCTCGGCGGCAGGTGAGAAGACCACTATATCGCCCTGGCAAAACTTCGGCTCCATCGAATCGCCGACAACTCTAACCGCAAAGGCGTTGGGGTCGTGCAAATCCGGACAGCGGACATAGTCGTCGGCTACGCCTACAGGGTAGTCCAAATCATTGAAATCGCTCGGGTAGCCGGCTGCAACCTTGTTTATCACCGGTACTAATCGGCCGGCTGACAGAGAAGAGACGCCCTTTTCAGCGTCCAGCTCGCTTTCGGCAAGAAGTGTATCGAGCTGGCTTGCATCGGGCTTTTGGTGTACAAGATTTTTGATAAATTGTCGCCATCTCTTGTTTTCAGCCTCAGCCGATTCGTATTCCTGACGAATATCAGAGGGCAGCCGTTCCATATGAGCAATGTGCAGCAGCAGGCCCGACTCGAACTCGAGTATCTTCTCCAGCTTTATCAGCAGCTCATCGCTGGGAGGATTTTTTACCTTGCCGGTCTCAATAGTGGACAGGTACGGCTTGGAAAACCCAACGCTATTGCTAACCTCGTCCAGTGTTAGATTCAACTGCTCACGTCTTTTTCTTATTATCTGGCCTAACGACATAGCAAATTCAGATTATATTATTTTTCCATTCGACTGCAATCACTAATCAATTACCTACGGCTTACACCGCTTACAGGGCCTTTTGCCGGCTTTTTCAGCTTCATTCCTGCTGTTGTAACCTGTTATGTTTTTCGGCTTGATTCTCTTTGCCGAGCTGCACCCGGGTCTGTGAAATACCCTGCTGTTTTTCGACGCAACATATTTGTATTCGGCTGCCGCCGATTTGGCCGCCGGCTTAGCCCGTTCTTTCCGAGCTGTCAGCGGAACAGTATCCCTTCTCCTGCTGTCAGAAGTTCGGCCAGGCCGCGGGTTAGCTGCAAGCCAGGCCCCGATAAAAGTTTCAACCTGCTCCAATACCAAATTGGTAATTGCGGCCGGCTCGCTTTGTGCCGATGCTGTCTGCATTGTCTCGGCCACAGTCCAGACATCAACTTTGAGAAACCGTGCCGGATACCTTTCCAGAAAAACATCAGCGGCCAACGATGTTTGAATACGAAATACATATCGCTGCGAATCATCAAGTCTGAGTATGTCTATGTCAACTCTAAGCACAGGAATATTCGAAGGCCAGACTGCATAGCCGCGCTCAATCATGCGGGCCAACCTGGTATCTGACTTTACGAGCTTTCGCTCAACTTCTGTTCGCAGTCTCTCCCAGAGCAGGTTATCTTCATTCGGCCTGACGGAGGGCGGCACAATAACAATATATAAAATCTGCATCTCAGCCAGAGCCGGGTTGTCCCGGACAGTCAATACCGGCTCATTGGGGCCGGCCGGCTTTTGTCCCAACGCAGTGACGCATAAAATTCCAGTAACAACAGCCAAGAAGAGAAAATACTTTTTGGTTTTCATAATATCCCCTTTACGCACTTCTGCTATTGCCCCCTTTACGCAATACGAAATACGCACGACGCAATACGAATAAGTTATACCGGCTTGCCGAGCTGTTCGGCGATTTCAGAAAGTTTTTCTTCGAGCAGCTTTTTTTTGTCGGCCTCGACGTTCAGCCGCAACAGCGGCTCGGTATTACTCGGCCGACAATTAAACCACCAGTCTTTATACCGGATAGTAACGCCGTCCAGATGGTCGATTTGGCCGTCACCGTATTTTTTTGCGAGCTTATCCATCATACCCTGCTTGTCATCCACCTGGAAGTTTAACTCGCCGCTGCTGTGGTATCTTCGCAACGGCTTGATTAGCTTGCTTACCGGCACTTTGGCGTTACTGACAATATTCAATACGTGCACTAAGGTAATCAGGCCTGAATCGGCGTAGTAGTTGTCGCGGTAATAGAAGTGGCCGGAAAGCTCTCCGCCGAACACAGCGTGCGAATCCCGCAGCGCCTTCTTCATAAAAGCATGTCCCACCCGTTCTCTGCGCGGCGTGCCGCCATTTTCGATAATCTCTTCGGAAACAACCAAACTGCTGCGCAAATCATAGACAATCGTTGACTCCGGCTCGACTTCCAGGAAATACGGCACCATCAAGGCCGTCATCAAATCACAGCCGATAGTGTTGCCGATCTCATCAACCATCATCAATCTGTCGGCGTCACCATCGAAGCAGACCCCGAAATCGCAGCTCTTTTCCTTTACCGCCAGTTTAAGTTCCGCCAGGTTCTCTTCAACCAGTGGATTCGGCTCATGTTTGAATGTGCCGTCATGCTTGAAATTAAGGTCGATTATTTCTATCGGCAAATCGCCGAAAACAGCCGGCACCATTTTCCCCGCCATTCCATTCGAGGCGTCAATAGCAACTTTTAGTTCCCTTATATTCGGCCTTAAAAATTTCAGCACGTGTTTTTTGTAGTCAGCGGTCAGGTCATATTTCTCTACCGAGCCGTCAGCATTGCCCTTTGTGTGGAGCAGAGCCATTGCGATATGCTCTACGTCCTGCAGACCGGTATCGATACCGACCGGCCGGGCATCAAGGCCGGATATCTTGAAGCCGTTATACTTAGCCGGGTTGTGCGAGGCGGTAACCTGAACACCGCCGCAGGTGCCGAGATGATTGATTGCAAAATACATCTGCGGCGTATCAATCATTCCTATATCAATCACATTTGCGCCGGTGGCGTTCATTCCTTCTATAAGGGCATTGGCTAATCTTTTGCTGTGTGTTCTCATATCGCGGCCGACACACAATGACTGGGAATTGGCCTGGCCGCGCTGGTAACCGCTAAGCAAAGATCGCAAAAACTGGGCTGTGGCATAGCCGATTTTCCACGCACCGGCTTCGTCAATCTGGTCGGGATAAACGCCTCTTATATCGTAAGCCTTGAAAATTGCAGGATCCATATCTTACTCCCTTAATATAGCGTTTAGCGTAAAAACGCAAATGTCAAAATGCAAAAGTCATCCCGACTTTGTCGGGATTCCGCAATTTTGATTTTTAATTTATGCCATAGGTATCTTTGATTTTTCAAACTGGCCATCGGTCAGTTTGAGTTACTATACACCGCTGGCGCTCTAAATGTCAACCACCAACTCGGCAATCTGTCCATTCGCACAATCCCGTCCTGTGGCGGGGTGCGGGGGGGGGTAAGAAAAATTGGGTGAATTTTTCATTTTTTTATTTGACAGAGGTAAATGTATGAAATATAATTGGTTTGTATCAAAAACTGGTTTTTGGGAGATAATGAAATGTCTGATATTGAAAAACGCAAGACTGAATTGGAGCAGTTGGGACGTCTGGGCCGGCTGATAGACCGCTACGCACAAAGCCGGTCGCTGGGGATGCTGATACTGCTCCCGCTTATTGTTTTTAATGCGGTATTACTGGTGGGAACGATAGAGTTTGGTCGGAAATATGGTGCACTGATTGGCAAATTCTGGATGTTAACAATTATGGGGTCGGTATTTCTCTGGGTATTATTTTCATCTACCTGGCTGCCATTTAAACTATTAACGAGATACGGAAACAGTTTCTACAGAAAAGAAGGCGATATAGAACTTCAAAGAGAAAAAGTTCCAATCTGGACGTGGGTTGTATATGGGGTCACATTCGTAGGGCCAGCGTTTCTTAACGAGTTTAATATTATGTCAGTTCGCTGGGCCTTAACAATGTCGCTGGTATCGTTTGCTGTATTTATGCTTTACCTGGGGAAGAAACATAAGGAGCAGCCGTTAGGGGTTGTGTTCGGTGGGCTGTGTTTGACTGAGGCGTTAGTAATTGTCTCCGGCCTGATAAAACCGTTTGGCGGTGAGCAATGGATACACTCTTATTTTGTGACGCTAATGGCTTATATCATCGGGGCTGGTTTGATTACAGCAGTAGTTGTCCATATATATAATCGCAAAGTTTTGCGCAGGATAAAGGAAATGAGGCCGTTCGGTGAGCAAGAGCCAAATAAATCAGATACATAATAACATCGACAGGGTTATTCACGAGCCGGTGCGGTTGGCGATTTTGAAGATTCTAACCTCGGCAAAAGAGGTTGACTTTAACTTTCTGCTGACGACACTGGGCGTTACAAAAGGCAACCTGGCGACCCATATTAAAAGCCTCGAAACAGCCGACTTCATCGAGGTAAAAAAGGAATTCCGGGGGAAAATCCCGCACACATCGTACAGGATTACAAGAACAGGCCGGCGCCGGTTTCAGAAGTACTGGGAGAACTTAAAAGCCCTGGCACCTGAATAAGCTATCCCTGGTAGGGCGAAATATGGTATACGAGCTACGAACCACGAACCACAAACCACGAACCACGAATCACGAACCACGAACCACGAACCACGATGCTAATACTTTCTTCTAAACCTTGCGGCGGGGATGTTTAAGAGCTTGCGATACTTCGCAACGGTGCGCCTGGCCAGATGGTTAATGCCGGCCTCTGCTAATTTCCTGCGTATCTTATCGTCACTTAAGGGTTTGGCTTTATCCTCATCATTTATAATCTGCTGCAGTTGCGCTCTTATAGCTTCCCAACTGTGCCCGTGGCCGTTAATGTCTTCGGTTCCGCCGCTAAAGAATTTTCGCAGCGGCAGCATTCCCCAGGAACACTGAATGTATTTGCCGGCAACGGCTCTGGAGACCGTAGCCAGATGCACGCCTACGTCATCTGCGACTTTTGACATCGGCAGCGGCTTAAGATACAGTTGGCCCTTTTCGAAAAACTCCCTCTGATATTTGACCACCGCCCTTGCGACCCTGAGCAGTGTATTCTTTCGCTGCTCTATTGCATCCATAATCCATTGAGCGGAGCGAATATTATTTTGCAAAAACTTTCTTGTTTTTTCGTCAGCCCCTGCGTCTTTTGACATTTTTGCATAGTAGTCATTTACTCTTAAGGCCGGCAAATTAGAATCTGCCAATCGTACAGAATAGCCATCTGAATTATCCAGCGGTTCCACTATTACATCGGCGGTAATAGGGTGGTTTCGGTACTGGCCGATTTGAAGGCCGGGCGAGGTGTCCAGCTTGCTCATTCGCTCGATGGCCCGGTTGATTGCTTCGATGCTGCAATTCATTTTCCTGGCGATGTCGGGCAGACGATTTTCAAGCAGCTCGTCCATATGCCCGGCGACCAGACGGGCTTCAAAACTCATATCCTCACCGCTCTGGGCCATCTGGATAAGCAGGCATTCGGCCAGATCCCGCGCCCCGACGCCTACGGGTTCCAGCTTTTGTACAAGCTCCAGGGCCTGTTTCAAATCCTCGAAGGTGAAATCGGCTCTGTCTTTGTTATGAAGCTGCTCCAATCTTACGGTAAGATAGCCCCTGTCATCGATATAATCTATGATTAAACCGCCGGCTTTTTTTACTCCATCCTCCGCATCGACTAATCGCCACTGATCGAGTAAATGTTCGTGCAGCGACTGGGGCGGCGCTGCGGTATTTTTTATCGCCTGCAGTTTACCGTCCGGCTCGTCGCTTTGAACGCGGCGATGGAAAGTGCCGGAGCGGCTCATATAGTCTTTATAATCATCGTCAAGACTGCCAAGACGTTCGAAGTCTTCGGCTTTGTTGCTGTCCGTATCGACAACCAAATCTTTTTCGTTAATATCCTCGCCGCTCTGCTGCTCAACGGAACTGTCTGCTTCGGGAACGGAGCTGTCTGCTTCGGGATTTGACGGCTCGTCTATTTCCAAAACAGGATTGGAATTCAACTCCTGCTCTATTCTTTCCTGAAGGGCAAGGATTGGAAGTTGGAGAATCTCCATCGACTGAATCATATGCGGAGCCAGCTTCATCCTCTGCTCCAGCCGCATCTGTCCTCTCATTTCCAACTTCATAAAGACACCTGAAAAAATCCTTTATTCTGTCTGCTGCCTGCTTACTGCTGTTTTCTTATTATACCATAAATGTGTCAGAAAATTTCGGCAATATCCGGAGGGCGGTTTAAAAGTTTTAAGGAATGAAAGCTACTCTAATTCCTGCCTGCCGATTATAGCGTCGGTGAGCATTTTTCCGCTTGCATATTCGATAGTACTGCCGGTGGGAAGACCTCTGGCCAGCCGTGTAATTTTCACGCCGGCGGATCTGAGCAGTGAGCTTATATAAAGCGATGTACCGTCGCCGGCCATATTAGGATTGGTCGCCATTATCACTTCTTTCACATTACCTTCTCGCACCCTTCCAACGAGCCGGGCGATGGTCAAATCGCTCGGCTCGATTCCTTCAAGCGGTGCGATGTGGCCGCCAAGGACATGGTACACCCACTTACAGGCCCCTGTTTTTTCAAGATTTATGAGGTCTTTGGGCTGTTCGACAACGCAGATTAAGCTTTTGTCCCGTCGTGGGTCGGAGCAGATTTGACAGATTTTATCCTCGGCCAGATTGTAGCAGATTTCACAGCGTCTGATTTTGTTTTTTACATCGCCGATAGCCCCGGCCAACGCCATTGCCTCATCGGGCCTGGCCTTTAATATATGAAAAGCGAGGCGTTCAGCGGTCTTGGGGCCTATGCCCGGCAGTTTGCCAAATTGCTCTATCAGCCCGTTTAGACTTTCAGTGTAAACACTGCTCATAAATAAAAAATTAAGAAGTTTTGAATTTCAAATTATGGTTTTTGGTTTTTAGCTTCTTCGATGCCGGTAATTGTTGCATCAAGACCTATCAGTACCGTCTTGACGGCGGGGTCGTTGATTAGCTCGTTTTTCCTCTGGCTGGCGGTTTTAGGATGGTTCAGGACAGGTTTGTCCTGCGTCTGTTCGTCGGCAGTCGTTTCGGGCTTACCTCGCTGCTCGATGCTCGTTTCATTCCTGACGCTTCTGGCCGGCTGCTTTTTTTTTTGGGCGGCAGATGAGCCGGTCTGCAGTTGTGAAAGAAGCTGGTCAACATTCAAAAAATGCTCACTTAAGGCAAATCGCAGCAGCGAAGCCTCTAAAAGTGCCCTGGGCGTATCGCTGTTTTTGATTGACCATCGCAGTTTTTCAAGTGTGGTTATGTTGTAAATAAGTGCGGCGGTATCAAATTTTTCAGCTAATTCACCGGCCCGGCTGCGCTGTTCGGCGGTCAAAATCAAAAGTTCGCTTTCGGTCCCTGTGGATTTGGCCACCATTAAATCTCGCATACAATCGATAAGCGAATCAACAATCTGGACCTCGCTCAGGCCGGCACTGACCAAATCCTCCAATGCGGCGAGTGTCCCGGCAGCGTTGCTGTCGCCGATTTCAGCGGTTAAATGATAGATTTTTTCACTGTTGGGCTGGCCGAGAAACTCTTCGAGCAGCTCGGTAGTCAGCGGTTCGCTGCCGGTACTTATCAATCTATCCAGCAGACTCAAGCCGTCTCTCATCGAGCCGTTTGCCATTTTAGCTAAGGGCAGAACCAAATCCTCCTGGTATTTTATTTTTTCCTGTTCGAGAATGCTTTTGAGCTGCTCGGCGATGAGCCGGGCGCTTATATTGTTAAAATCAAATCTCTGGCACCTCGATTGGATTGTGGCAATGACCTTATTCGGCTCGGTGGTTGCGAAGATAAACTTGACGTGGCTGGGCGGCTCTTCCAGTATTTTCAGAAGTGCATTAAACGCCCCTGTGCTGAGCATATGGACTTCGTCAATAATATATATTTTAAATCTTGAGCGTGCCGGCCGATAAATTGCGTTCTGACGCAATTCGCGAATCTCATCGACACGGTTGTTTGACGCTCCATCAATCTCAATGACATCAATATCATCGCCAACGTTGACAGCAATACAACTTTCGCACTTGCAGCACGGCTGTGTGGTAGGCGTCTCGAAGGCCAGACAGTTAAGAGCTTTTGCCAGCACCCGTGCCATAGTTGTTTTGCCGACGCCGCGAGTGCCTGCGAACAGATAGGCGTGTGCAACTTTAGCCGTCTTTATAGCGTTTTTGAGCGTCCGGGCAATAGGGTCCTGACCGATGACCTCATCGAACGTTTGCGACCTGTATTTTCTTGCAAGAACAGTATACGGCATTTTCCAATGATTATTGATTATTGATTATTGATTATTGATTATTTGACATAAAGTCCATTTTCTGTCACAAATTCTGAGCTTCTATCTTTTGTTGTTTTTCTCGAAGTTACAAAAATAGCGGTTAGTTCTTTACCTTCCTTTAATAAACCAATAACTTGCCTTTCATTTATCAATTTCTCTTCGAGTATAAACTCCATCCAGAAGCAGGATTCATCAGCTTCCTCTATGACAATGCTTAGCTTGGAAACGAAATCCGCCTTTGATTGTGCGACACAGGCGGCACGGTAGTTTGCGGCTACAGAGGTTGAGCATTTTATTAGCTGAAATCGAATGTGCCTGCCTATGGGAGCTTCCGGCAAAGCCAAGGCCAATTTAACACAACGATGCGCAAACTCTTTCGTTCGTTTCTTTAGGTCATTTTCGCCCATTTATAGTATTGTGACTAATAATCATTTATCATTAATCATTTATCGTTAAAAGGTGGCCGGGTTTACCACAGCACAACCAAGCACACGCTTATGGCTGCTCGGTTCCCCGCCTGACCAGATTCACGGGCTCGGCTTGCATGGGACCCGGCCGAAAAATTATTGATTATTTTCTATTGACTATTGACCTTTTCAATAATAAATAATCTGTAGGAAATAATCAATAGTAAATAGTCAATTTGAAGGGGTATTTATTATGAAAGTTAGGATTGAGGATACCTGCACTGCCTGCGGACTGTGTGTAGATACCTGTCCTGATGTTTTCGAGATGGGTTCGGATATGGCAGAAGTTGCCGAGAATGAGATTGCCGCCAAGTTCGAGGATGCTGTTCAGCAGGCCGCCGACGAGTGCCCGGTCGAGGCAATTATCATCGAATAACCGGCCGTATTGCGTATGTCGATGACGTACCACTGTTTTCTAACCGCCATACGCTAGCTTTGCCACAGGTAAACGCTATCCGCTATAATTTGAAAGCTGCCGGCTTCTACTATGGGCTTTTTTAACGGCCTGGGCTATCAATGGGCCGAATTTGCCGTCTGCGAAGACTTTCAGAGCAGCTTCGGTTGTACCGCCGGGCGAGGTAACCTTTCGGCGAAGCTCGGCGACAGTTTCGCCTTTCTTGTCGGCCTCAACCGCAAGCAAAGCAGCGCCTTTAGCGGTTTGCAGAACCAGTTTCCTGGCTATATCGTCAGGCAGGCCCAATTCGACACCCGCTTTTATTATCTCCTCGGTCAAGAGAAAATAGTAAGCAGGCCCACTGCCGCTCACAGCCGTTACCGCGTCTATTAACTCTTCTCTATCGACAACAACAGCTTCGCCGACTGCCGAAAAGATTGACTTTGCCCTTTCCATCATTGGCCTTGCCTTCTCTGTAGCGAACAGTGCGCCGGCTCCTTCGCCAATCAAAGCCGGCGTATTGGGCATAACCCGCACTATTGCGATATCACCCAGTACGGCAGCAATATTAGCGGTTCTTATACCTGCTGCGATTGATATTACAAGTGTGTCTTTCTTAATAGTATCTTTTACGTCTTGCAGCACCTCAGTCATATTCTGGGGCTTGACGCTTAAGAGCAGAGTCTCGACCTTCGCAGCCAGCTCGGCATTGTCATCTACCACCTGAACGCCATACTGTTTTTCCAGAAAGTCAAGTCTTTTGGCCCGAATGTCGCTTATAAATACATTTTCGGGCTTATAAACGTCGGCGGTTATTATGCCCTTTATCAGGGCTTCAGCCATATTTCCGCCGCCGAGAAAGCCGATTGTATCCATTAGTTTCCCCTTGTTAAAATTGATTATGATACTGCAACTTTAGCCCCCGACTTTATGTCGGGGGTTTTTCCTTTATGTCGAAATGGTTTTGCTTTTTCCGGCACTCTATACACTTAATCTTGCTGCAGTAAATATAGGGCTAATTTGGAAGAAGAGCAATGCAAAAACAAGTTGAGTATGCAGAGGCAATCAAAACCAAATATCCGGAACAGATAGTCATTGCCATTGCCAAAGACAAAGACGGCTGTGCCAATCCAATAACATTGGGCTGGCTGTCTGGATATATACAAACAAAATGCTCAGAAATTTAACCTGTCAGCAACTCAAATTCCTCAATGCTCAGAAAGTGCCTCAACTTCTGCAAAGCAATCAATTCGATTTGCCGGACTCTTTCCTTGCTGATGTCCAAATCATCACCGATTTGCTTTAAGGTCTTTTTCTTCTTTTTTATCAGCGAGCCAATCAGGCCAAAATGGTTTAAGATTATGTACTGTTCGCGTTCGTTGAGATTGTCCTCGATAACACCAACCAGACTTTTACGTGTGTGTTCGATAGCTGCAAAATCCGCGGCTTCTGTGATTCTCAAATCACGCTGGATGTTTGTCAATGAAGCCGCTGTCGCCTTATCGTGTCGGGCGGTCTCAGCGGGTATCTTGCGTGCATAGTCTTTGGCTATGGCCCAGGAGGCGTAAGTGGCGAATCGAAAACCCCTTGTATAATCGAATTTTTCGACCGCCCGCATCAGCGAGAAGTTGCCCTCGCTGACCAAATCCTGTAAATTTGCTCCGTGGGTAGTGTGTTTGCTTGCAATGCTGACGACAAGTCGCAGGTTTGCCTCGATTATCATTTTTTTGATTGTCTCGGCCTCAGCCAAATAGTCTTCAATTTTCCTTAGACAAGGGCTAAGGACCCGAGTCGGTTTCATTCCCGCTCTGGTTATGCAGACCAGATATTTTAGATAGTTATATCTACGGAACAGCTCGACTTCGCTGTCCCTATTGAGTACGGCTGCGCCCTTCAATGTCTGCAAATACTTCGGCTGGGAACTGCCGGCTAATCCGAATAGCTCAGAGCCATTGCTGAAAGTGGACAAGGGCAGGTTGATTGACTTTGCGAGAATTTTCTCTCCGGCATCTTCTTCAAGAAATTCGTCACTGGCGATAAATTCAATTTTTCTGGCCAGGATTATCCTTGCCCTGCGTTGATTTATAATCCGATATATCGAGCTTTTACAACGATTGAAGCGACTCATCAATTCTTCGATGTCGCATCCTTGTTTGAACAGCTTATAGAGTTCGCCGGCTGCGGCGGGGCTGATTATGCCGGCTGGCTTGCTGAAAATAGGTTTATCAGGATTGGCTTTTTCATAGTTGGCGATTGTGTACCTGACGGTTTCGTGAACCTTGCCGATTTCAGCCGCTATCCGGCTTATAATCTGGTAACGGCTTAGTGTAGTTTTGGCTGCAAGTGTAGCGGCCTGTTTTATAATCAGTTGTTTTTCCTTATCTGTCAGTCGCGTAAAAGTTTTTGCTTTGGCGATAAGGTTTGGGTTTGCATCGAGGAATTTATCGACGGTGGATTGCAAAAAACCAAAACGTTTTTTACCATCGTCGAAAACAAATTTTCGCGCAATCAGGTCTCGTTTTCGCCAGCGATGAATTGTTTTTGTTAGATCGGAAGAGCACACGTCTGAACTCCAGTCACATTCCTTTATCTCGTATGCCGTCT
>CAJVYK010000004.1 GCA_913009865.1 uncultured bacterium | reverse complement strand
TCGGCAAAACCGAAGAGCTTTCGTACGATATGGCTTTTTCATATACCGATTCAGGCCAGCTAATCGGCCATATCGTAAAAACTCTGCTTATGATACATCAAAAGGCCGATGCCCTGGCGGCAAAGGGAACTCCAATCGATAAGCCGGTTTTAGATGCTCTTGGGCATATTATCCTGTCTCATCACGGCCAATACGAATTCGGCTCACCGAAACTGCCTGCAACGCCTGAGGCCTTTATGGTCAACTATATTGACGATTTGGACGCCAAGATAAGCCAGGTAACAGCGGCGATTGATAATGAAGGTGGCGATTCGAACTGGACGGGCTGGAAAAAAGCCCTGCAGACCCGGCTTTACAGAAAACGCATCGAATAAATCTGGAAGCGTATCGCGGATAAAAGGAGGCGTAAAGCTGAAAGTGTAAAACCAAAACTTAAAAATTAAAGATAGATAAGTGATAGCCCAAGAAATCCAGTTTTGAATTTTAAGTTGTAGTTTTGAGTTTTTGGTTTTAAGTTTTCAGTTTCTATAGATACGAAAGTGGCGGGACTTTGAAATCAGTCCGGCCGGGCTACCCCCCCCGTGAGAGTTAGCCCGGCTGGGTTTTTATGCCTTACTGCTGCCCCCTGTGAATTTCTGGTTGCCTTAGTTTTTTCCTCGGCGGCTTGAAGGAAATATCCACTATTCCAAAGGATTTGGCTATGTTATTATTAGTAGTGTGACAGCAGTATGTCACAGCTTGCGAAAAAAATCTGTAATTCGGATGCAAATAAGAAATCCCACGGGATAAATCGGGATTAGAGCATTTTAATATTTTCTGTTCGCATTTAGGCCGTCGTGAGGACGAGGTTGGCAAAGAAGGAAACGCAACCCTACTTGTTGTAGGGTGAGTATTTCTGATGCTGCCAGCCGAAGCCGCAACAGGCATAAAGCGAACACGAAAAATTAAACTGCTCTAGATACTTTGAGTGGAATCTCGCTTCAGGGAAATGCCGGAAAATCGCCAGATTTTCTCGAACTGCTTTACTGACATCAACTGCCTGCCCCAAACCGGGTCAGCGATAGTAACCGTCTGGTCTGAGACTTCAAGGACAGCGACACAGTGGTCCAGCAGAAATGCATCCCTTACCGCAACCAACGTAATGCCGGCGTTTTTGAGTTGGGCAACCGAATCGAAGCGTCGATACTGAGTTTTCAGGCCGTCGGCGCCGTAGCGATTCTGAAGGGCTGTGTTCAGACAGCCGGGAAGAGTGCCTAATACGGGACTTGAGTGAGAAAGTACAGCGAGCTCTCCTTCGTAAGCAGGCAGGCCTAACTTTCTCAAAGCCGTCACCGCCGCCGCCGGGGCACAGGTATAATTTGTGGTCTGATAGCAGATACCGTTAGCATCGACCCTTGTTTTAAGATTCGACAGACGGTCCTTAATTAAAGCGGGGACAAGAAAAGGCGAAACAGAAAAACAAGCTACAAACACAACCATCAGGACCCAAACCATCAGCTTCTCACCTTTACGAGGCAGACGCGACAGTGGAGCGGTCAGGCCCATTGTAATGGCCAGGGACAAAATGACGAATTTTGCACGTCCTGCTACTATCCCTGAGAACAGCGGGGCGAAATGCAGCGTATCGCTGAATCTGGCTATTACCAACATCGCGATAAGCGAAAGTGGCAGAAAATAGCCGAATACCCAATAGGGCTTTTGAAGACGCGAAAATATCTTACCCAGACAGATGCCCAGCGCCGCTACCAGCGTAACAGCTATAGTTTCAAGCCATGGGTTCATCTCTTCTCCTTAACAGTTTAACAGTTAGCGCCGGAAGCGCCACCACAGAGTTATAGTTGTGTATGGAGGTTGCTGTATAATAAACGGGAAAGTCAAGAACCCCCCTTCTTTCACACCCTTCTTTCACACCTTTTCATCACACTTCCAATATACCAAAACAGAGTCTTGAAATCAAGGAAATTATAACTCAGCCGGACAAATTGATTATTGATTATTGGCTGTTTACTGCTTACTATTGGGCATTGAAAAGAAGGTTTGGAAATTATAGATTGGATTTGGGGTTTCGGCAGCAATGAAAAATTCGGCAGCAGGATTATTTCAGCCGCAAAACAGGGCCAAAATATATACGGTCAGCCAGGTCAATTCACTAATCAAAGGGATTCTGGAAAATAATCTTCCCGGTCGGCTGACAATTACAGGCCAGATAACGGACTGGAAACCGCACCAGAGTGGTCATCGCTATTTTTCACTCAAAGACGAAATTTCAAAACTGCCCTGTGTTATGTGGAAAAGCAGTTTCAGCAGGGTCAAATTCGAAGTGGAAAACGGACTGGCGGTTCTGGCAACCGGCTCTGTCGATGTTTATGTTCCGCAGGGCAGGTACCAGTTTATGGTTGAAAAAATCGAGCCGGCCGGCGTGGGTGCGCTGCAGTTGGCTTTTGAGCAAATGGTCAAACGGCTCGAAGCTCAGGGTCTTTTTGCTGATGTGCACAAAAAAACGCTGCCGCCCTACCCGATGCAGATTGGGATAGTAACCAGCGAGTCCGGCGCAGCGGTGCATGATATAACCGACAGTATTCACAGCCGCTGGCCCTGCGCTGAATTGCTCCTGTATCCTGTACCGGTTCAGGGCGAAGGGGCAGCGGAAAAAATCGCAGCGGCCCTGCGGGATATAAACAGACGCAATAATAAACTCAAGCTCGACGTTCTGATTGTCGGCAGGGGCGGCGGGTCGCTGGAGGATTTGTGGGCTTTCAATGAAGAAGTTTTGGCCAGGGCGATTTTCGATTCGGCAATACCTGTGATAAGCGCGGTAGGCCACGAGATTAATACCACCATCGCTGATTTGGCAGCCGACGCACGGGCGTCAACGCCGACCAAAGCCGGCGTTACAGCCGTGCCGGATATACAGGAAGTTACGGGACGGTTGGCGGGTATGCAAAGCCGGCTGGAAGGTAACATCAAATCGAGAGTTAAACTGGCACAGCAGGATTTGGAAACCGTTTTGGCCAGTGCGGTTTTCAGAAAGCCGTTCTCGCCGGTTCATAACAGAGAACAGCAGTTAGATGAACTTGGCATGAAGCTGTCCGATTCGATAAGAAAAATACTGGCCAACGCACGGGACAAGCTATATGCGGGCGAAGAACAGGTCAGAAAGATTGAGCCGCACAGAATCTTAAAAAATAAAACTTTGGAATTGAATAATCTGAAGAGCAGGGCGAATACAGCGATAAATACTGTCATTAACAAAGGCCGGATGCAGCTTACAGCCCAGGAGAATCGGCTGGCGGCTTTGAATCCCAAATCGGTTCTGCAGCGGGGATACAGCATTACCACCAACAAAGAAACCTCTCTTTTAGTAAGAAATTTAGAGGATGTCCAAATTGGAGATTTACTAATTACCGAACTTGCAGGCGAAAATTTGATTGAAAGCAGGGTGACGAAAAAGTAAAAAAGAATTAGCGGCAAGAAAATAAAAAAGGAAAAAGCCACAGATTAACACAGATTAAGACAGATTAAGAATTATGTATAAGTATAAACACGAAGAAATAACAGGACAAATCATCAATGCCGCACACACTGTTCATAACAAGCTCGGTTATGGTTTTTTGGAAAAAATATATCACAATTCACTGGTGATAGAGCTAAGAAAAAGAGCTCTCTTCGCGGGGTCGGAAAAGCCTATAGAAGTAAAGTACGATGGCCATATTGTTGGGGAATACTTCGCTGATATTGTCGTTGACGATAAAGTAGTTGTAGAAGTCAAAGCGGTTGAGAAACACAACCCTTTATTTGAGGCCCAACTGCTAAATTATCTCAAAGCCACTGGTCTTGAGGTGGGCCTGATTGTTAACTTTGGTACCTCTGTTCAGGTTAAACGAATGGTTTTGTAGATCAGTCTCAAATAATGCAGACAGACTAAAAGTTGAATCAGTGAAATCAGTGAAATCAGTGGCTAAAGAAAGAGAGGAAAAGGAAAAAGAAATGGCGGATGCGAAGCAGAAAAATGACGTTGGCAAATTGAGTTTTGAAGATGCTATCAAAGCGCTTACCGAAATTGTCGATAAAATAGAGGGCGGCCAAACAGCACTGCAGGACAGCATCAAGCAGTATGAAAGAGGGATGGCTTTGATTAAGCACTGCCGAGGTATATTGCAGAAAGCTGAGAAACGGATTGAAACAATAGCCAAAGAAGAAATCAAAAATTAAAGATACCTATGGCATAAATTAAAAATCAAAATTAATGAAGTCGTCCCTGAGGGACTCCACAATTTTTATTTTTGCATTTTGATATTTGATTTGGATATGCGAGCGTGGCGGAATTGGCAGACGCGCAAGGTTTAGGTCCTTGTGTCCTTAGGGACGTGGAGGTTCGAGTCCTCTCGCTCGCAGTTTTTAGTGGCGGACAGAAAGTTCGGCCATATTTAATCTCTTATCAGAATCTGTATTTCAGTTAGATATTTCCTTGGATTTCCTTTTAAAATCATCCCCGGCCCTTTTAAGTATATCTCGCGGGAGGGAAGGTCCGGCTCAAGGCCTTTCTGCTTAGCATATCCTAAAATCTTTTCATAAGACCGTCCCAATTGTTCGTAAGGACCTTTGTGGAGGAGAGAAATACACCGGCCGCCAGGTAATTGGCGAACGGATATTCCATCAACCTGCTTACTTTTTCGAACCGGCATACATGCCTCAAAGTTTGCATCATCTTCCCGATATTCGCCATCGTAGTGAAGACAAAACGGCTTTCCGCAAATGGAACGTCCCAGACTTCTGGCAATCTGAGAAAACCCCTTGCCGCAGTCACTGTACTTTCCTTTCATTCGGACACCTGCAATAAGCATTGGCTGAAGTGTCTTTTCCTCGACTTCAAATTTTGAATTCTGCATGGTCTGTATCGCCTCCTTTTCATTAGAAATAATATTATCTAAAGAAATCGCAATGTTCCTGTATTTTCGCATCTTATCTTCGATAAGCTGTTTATGTCGCTGTAAATAGTCCAGGATGTCGGCCTGGTCATCATAGTTGTCGAGAATCTCCTTTATCTCACTTACGGGAAACTCCATTTTACGAAAATAGGTAATGATGTAAGCCTTTTCAATGCTACTGTGGTCGTAATATCGATAGCCGGTTTTTTCGTCAATGTATGGGGGTATCAGGACTTGCTTTTCGTGATAAAAACGAAGGGCCTTGACCGAAAGACCTGTGATTTTTGATAATTCGCCAATCGTAAACAAAAGACACCCTTTCTCTAAGTTTTAATAAAATAACAGAAACCCGTTTGGTCTACACCAATGAGGATAAGGTCTCCAGTAAGGGGAGAGTCAAGAAAAAAATGTGATATTTTTTATTGTTTCCGTAGTAGTTTACTATAATGGTGATGATAGCTTTGAGCTACAGTATAAGTACTGGATTGGCTTTCGGTTTTATCTCGTTTGCCCTTATAAAAATAGTATCGGGCAAGGCCGGAGACATAAGGGCGGCAACGTGGCTTATTGCGATTTTGTCCGTGCTGTTTTTGACACTGGAGAAGCTCGGCAGTATGATAGAACGGTTAATATCTCTTATGTAATCCTGTAACAGGGAGGAAATGCTATGTTAAAAAACTTTTTTATTTTAGTAGCGGTGTCGATATTATTATTTTGCTCTTGTAAGGACAGCGAACAAGCTGATTTAGGAGCGGCAGTAGGAGGTAAAAAGATGGAAATTAAAATTACCAGTTCGGCCTTTGAAGACGGCGCCCTTATACCGTCTAAGTACACCTGCGACGGCGAGGATATTTCTCCGCCGTTACAATGGGCTTCGGTTCCGGACCGAACGCGGAGTATCGCCCTTATAGCCGATGACCCGGATGCTCCTGTGGGCACCTGGGTACACTGGGTTCTGTTCAATCTGCCCGCTGAGACGCGAGAGTTGGCTGAGAACATTCCGCCCGACAAGACTCTGTTAAATGGCGCCAAACAAGGGGTTAGTGATTTTGGCAGAATCGGCTATGGCGGCCCCTGCCCGCCGAGCGGAACGCACAGATACTTTTTTAAGATTTACGCTCTCGATACGGAAATTGACCTGCCCGCCGGCACTAACAAAGCCCGGCTGCTCAAAGCTATGGAAGGACATATTCTTGGCCGGGGACAGTTAATCGGCAAATACAAAAGGCAATAAAGAGCAGAAGTGCACTTTTAATCAAAAGTTTTCCAGTATAGCTGCTGTATGGATTGCAATCAGCATCAGGTAGTCCAGGTCGCTTAGAGTGTAGTGCTCGTGGCTCATATCGTTATCGATGTATAATGCACCGAAACAGCCGGCCTGGCCCATAACAGGCGCTATCATTGCCGAGTGTATCATTTCCTTTCCTTTTTTTTCTTGAGGCCGGATTCGCGGCAGGAGCAGGAAATGTTTTTTGTCAACCGCCTGAGTGATTTTTTCACTAAGTTTTATCTCTGACAGCTCCACTGCCGAGCCGTCCCGTTGTTTTCCTGCGTGACAGGTCATTGGTCCGGTATGCTGGCTTCTCAAAGCACACCAGGTACGATATGCATTGAACTGCTTGGCTGAAATACGTAATAAAGCGTGGAGCACTTCGTCGAGGCCATTGGCTTTACAGATTACCTCGGTGGCCTGCACAAAATCTTTTACCCTTTTGGGTGACAATCTCATATCGGCAGCATGCTCGGAATCAGGTCTTCTCACTATAATCTGTGGTTCGTACGATGTTATACCGCTCGTATCTTCCAGACCATAAGCGGTTTTTGCGAGCGTATCTTCCAAATCCATTGCCCTGTCAGCATCGGTGCCATCTTCGAGATTGATTTCAATAGTAAAATCAGTTATACGCAGACAGTCTCCGGTTTTAATTTCAGCTTTGTGGATTGCCTTCTCGTTTAGATATGTCTTATTGGCTGAGTCCAGGTCCTCGACCATCCATTTTCCATCCTGCGTGCTGAAGATTACGGCGTGATGTCTGGAAACTACTCTGTCAGGCAGAAAAACCTGGCTGTTCGTATGTCTGCCTATATAAACAGGCCCCTTGGCAAACCGAAATTCGTTAGCAGTGCTATCGCCTTGTTTTACAACCAAACGCATCAGCTTGTCCTCCCTGCATTTGGACTCGAAAACTTTATACTCTGTTATCTATTATCCATAATTCGGCATCATTTGTCAAGCATATACCTTAAAGAAGCAAAATGTGCATTATTTTTTGTTAGCGACAGCCCTGTTTTTGCCTATAATCAGGAAATCGTTCACCATCGCAAAGTCAAACGGTGGTTTTTGTAAATTTGGGCAATAAATTCGTGGTTTGTGAATGACGAATTGTAATTCGAGCAACGAGCGACGAGTGACGAGCGACGAAATATGGTTGATATGACAGGTACAAGTTGGCAGCAGCGTTATTCGGCTTCCCGGATATTTACGCTGCGGTGCAGGATTGCGGATAAGCCGGGAATGTTCGCTAAATTAAGCGATTGTCTGGGCCGGGCAGGCGCTCATACAGGCGAAATCAATCTTGTGGGCCTGGAAAACGAATATAAAATCCGCGATGTTACCGTTTATCTGGCCGAAAAGAAGCAGCTCGATAAGCTGCTCCGGATGGTAAAGTCAATCGATGGGGCCGATATTATCAGTGTTACAGACGAGATACTTGAAATCCACAGGCGAGGCTCAATTGAAGTGGTCAGCAGGGTACCCATAAAGAATCTTACCGATTTACGAATGCTTTACACGCCCGGCGTAGCAGCAGTCTGTGAAGAGGTAAAAAAGGATCCTGCCACGGCCTGGGAGATGACGGGTATTTGTGATAGAGTCGCAATTGCCACCAACGGGACAGCGGTTCTGGGGCTTGGTAATATCGGCCCGGTGGCCTCGTTGCCGGTTATGGAGGGAAAGGCCGCAATTTTTGCTGAATTTGTCGGTATAAGCGGTTTTCCGATACTCATTGATACCGAAGATATCGATACCTTTGTTGAGACGGTTGTTCGGATAGCATCGGGGTTTGGGGCAATACAGCTCGAGGATATAGCGGCCCCTGCCTGTTTTGAGATTGAAGAGAAATTAAGGGCCAAGCTCAATATTCCCGTCTTTCACGACGACCAGCACGGCACGGCTACTGTCGTATTAGCTGCGCTGATAAACGCAATTAAGCAGACAAATAAAAATCCCCGGCGATGCTCTGTAGTTATGTTAGGGGCCGGAGCTGCTGGCTTTGCTATCAGCCAAATACTGCTTGAATTCGGTATCGGCGATATTGTCCTCTATGACTCGAAGGGCGCTATCTACCGCGGACGAGGCGAAAATATAAACCCCTACAAGCAACAATTAGCTAAAGTTACCAATAAAAACAACGAAAAAGGTAGTTTAAGCGAGGGCTTTGCCGGCAAGGATATATTCATAGGGGTATCCCGTCCGAATATGGTCAGCAAAGAAATGGTTGCGTCAATGGCCAATGACCCCATCGTGTTGCCTTTGAGCAATCCTGTCGGTGAAATAAGCAAGGAAGAAGCAATAGAAGCCGGCGCCGCCATAGCCGCCGACGGTCGGGATATAAATAATGCCCTGGCTTATCCGGGTATTTTCCGCGGCGCTCTCGATGCTAGGGCGACGCAGATTACCCTGGCGATGCAATTAGCCGCCGCTGAAGAATTGGCCGGATTAGCGCCGGCGAACGCCTTGCTGCCCGATATTTTAGAAAGAGCGGTACACAAAAAAACAGCACGGGCAGTTGCCAAAGCGTGGAAAGGCCAAAAAGCGTAAAACGAAAAACGAAAAATCAAAAATAGAGATGTCATTTTACATTTTGATATGTAATTTTTATTTTTGCATTTTAATTTTTGATTTTTTGTGCTTTTACCCTTAAACTTCTGGCTCAAATATTTTCAATAGCAGGGACACAAATGGAATTGATAAAGAAAATAAAACATGCTGAAACGCAGGCACAAGAGATTATCGAACAGGCCGGGGCCCAGGCGGCCGGGCAGGCTGAAACAGGCAGGCAGAATAGGCGCCAGGCCTTAGACGAAGCTGAGCGGGAAAGAAAAAAGGCAATTGAAGCCGCTGTTGCCGCAGCGCAATCGCAAGGCCTTGCCGAAGTTGAGAATCTTAAATCACAAGCTGAAAAAAAGCGTCATCAGCTACGGGAAAAAACATCCGGTAAAATGGCGCCGGCGGCAGCGAAGGTAATGGATTACTTAAAAAAGTGAACTAAGGTTTGGAGTGCCTAAAACAAAAAAGAATAAAAAATCAAAATGCAAAAATCAAAATTAAGGAAGTCGTCCCTAAGGGACTCCACAATTTTGATATTTAATTTCTAATATTTGATTTCTACTTTAGCTCACTTTAGGCACTTGAAAGGGTAACTATGGCCATTTCTAAAATGGCAAAAGTGATAATTGTCAGCCACCGCACGGAAGCAGCTCAGCTTCTGGAGGTCCTGCAGCGCGACGGCATCTGCCAGATATTAAACGCAGAAGAAGCGATGGTCAGCAAGGACTTCCCGGAACTGAGCACCGCAGGTCAGCGACCCAAAGATATCGAAGAGCTTGTTGGCCAGCTGACCAAAGCGGTCGCATTCCTTAAAAAATATGCCCAATCCCCGAAAGGCCTTGCCGCCGCCCTTTCGCCTCGCACCGTTGTTGACCGACAGGCATACAATCAGGTCGTCTCAGATGAGTCCATCTTAAGAATTATTGAACAGTGCGAGCAGACCGAGGCGGCAATAGAAAAACTCAATACCGAAAGCGAAAATCTCTGCGGTACTTTGGAAAAACTTGCCCCCTGGACCGCTCTGGAAACGCCTGTGGAAGAGATTGGCCGGCTTAAAACAGCAACAGCCCTGATCGGACTGCTGCCAGCCCAGAAGTTTGCCCAAATCCTCGAACAGGCCGGCCAGCTTGGGGCGGCAATTCAACAGATAGCAACAGCAGGGAACAACTGCGCCTGCCTTGTCGTTTGTCTAAATGAAAATCTAAGCGAGGTGCAAAAACTGCTGCGATCGGCGGATTTTGAGCCGGTCAGCTTCGAGTCGATGACAGGAACTGTCGCAGAACTGATAGAGCAACACAGCAGAAAGTTAGACGAGACAAGAAAGCAATTGCAGGCAGAGCACGAAAAGGCAGTGTCTCTGTCCGAAAATCTGCTGAAGCTGCAAATTCTCTGCGACCATTACGGGAATCTGCTAAACAGAGAGCAGACCAGGGGCACTGCACCGGCGACCGAAGCAACGGTTATTCTGGAGGGCTGGGTGAGAGAAAAAGATTACGCCGGCTTAGCGAAGATAGTGTCCGGGTTTGGTGCTTCAAGTTTGAGCAGGATTGAGCGGCGCCAGGGCGAAGAAATCCCCGTCGAGATAGAGAACAACAACTTCGTTCGGCCATTTGAGGTGGTAACGCGACTCTACGGTATGCCGCAGCATTTCGAGGTTGACCCGACTGCGCTGTTAGCTCCGTTTTTTGCGTTATTTTTTGCACTGTGTCTGACCGACGCCGGTTACGGGCTTGTCCTGATTGGTCTGATGGTTTTTTTCATAAGGAAAATGCAGGGCGACACAAAGCTGATGTGGATGCTGGTAATCTGTTCGGCTGCCACCGTTGTCGCAGGGGCGATGACAGGCGGCTGGTTCGGCGATGCCGTGCAGCAGTTCATACCTGCATTGGAGCCGATACGAGCGAGACTGATATGGTTTGACCCGCTCGAAAAACCGATGATGTTTTTCGGCCTGTCCCTGGCATTGGGCTATTTTCAGATTTTAACGGGTTTGGTTATAGCGTTTGTGCACAATTTAAAGCGCAAAGAATACGTCGCCGCGGTTTGCGACCAGTTAACCTGGCTGGTTATGCTCAATTCGCTTGTTGTTTTCGGAGCAAGTAAGGCGGGGTCAATACCGGCCGGCATCGGCAAATTCGCAGGGATGCTGGCGATTGTGCCGGCGGGGATGATATTCCTGTTCAGCCATCGAGAAGGCGGCTGGGGCGGCCGGCTCGGGATGGGATTTTATAATTTATTCAGTGCGATATTTTATATGGGAGATGTATTGAGTTATCTGCGATTGATGGCTCTTGGTATGGTTACCGCCGGTTTGGCAATGGCAATAAACGTTATCGCCAAAATTACGCTCGACATACCTTACGGCATAGGTATTGTGGTTACGATATTGGTACTTGTCGGGGGCCACTCTTTTAATATAGCTATAAATGCCTTAGGGGCCTTTGTTCATACACTACGGCTGCAATATGTGGAATTTTTCCCGAAGTTTTTAGTGGGCGGCGGAAGACTGTTCGAGCCGTTGAGCAAAGAGTATAAACATATTTATCTCAAAAAAGCGTAAAATGTAAAATTTAAAAGTTTTGAATTTTGAGCTATAGTTTTTAGTTTTCAAGAAAGGCAGGTTAGAGATGGATTACGGAGTGGCATTGGCTTTGGTCGGAGCTGGGTTGGCGGCTTTAATGGCGGGTATCGGCTCGGCAATTGGAATTGGCATCGCCGGCAGAAGTGCTACGGGCGTACTGAGTGAAAAACCGGAGCGATACGGCCAGATGTTTATTATGGTGGTACTGCCCGGTACGCAGGGTTTTTACGGTTTTTTGGCGGCTTTCCTCGTAATGCTCAAGCTCAACTTTTTTGGTGCCGGCGGCGTACCGGAGCTGAGCGTGCAGATTGGCTGGCAGGTATTGGCTGCGTGTCTGCCGATTGCATTCGCCGGCCTGATGAGCGCTATTCATCAGGGCAAGGTCTGTGCAGGCGGTATCTTAATGGCCGCAAAGAGACCTGAGATGGCATTTAAGGCCGGCGTTGTCTATGCGGTTATGGTTGAAGTTTACGCCGTACTTGGCTTGCTGGTAACGATGTTCATTCTGCTGAAAGGTATTACCTGGCCAACACCGTGAACTGGTGGATGAATGGATGTATTTACGCATAAACGCATATACAAGATACGGGAATAATTATGGATGCCGAACAGGTTACAGAAAAGATACTCTCCGATGCAAGAGCCGAGGCGGAGAAAATAAAAAATGAAGCCAACGAAAAAGAAGCGGCTGAACAGGCGAAACTGGCTGAGCAATTAGACGAGTACAGAAAGCAAACGGAACTCCTCGCTCAAAAAGCCGCTGAAGAGAAAAAACTGCATCTGTTGGCGGCGGCGAGAATGGAGATTGCAAAAGAGTATTTAGGCGAGAAACGAAAGATACTTGACGAGGTCTTTGCCAATGCACAAACGCGGCTGCAAAGTCTTCCGGATGCCGAATATCGTAAACTAATAACCAAGCTGATGCTTGAAGCGGTCGAGACCGGCGACGAAGAGGTCATCATCGACAACAACGAAACCCGAATTGATGAAGCGTTTATCCAGGAGGTGAATCGTCAGTTAGGTCCCGGCGGCAAAGCAAATTTGAGATTGGCAGGCGAAAGGCGGAATCTGGGCGGAGGTTTTGTTTTAAGGCACGGCAAGATAAAAAATAATGTTTCACTTGAAGTATTATTGGCCCAGGCACGCAAAGAGCTGGAAATCGAATTAGCAAAAGAGTTGTTCTCGTGATGTGTATTGCGAAAGATATTTGTTATTGGTTAATAAATGACTGAAGTAGCGGAACAAGCTGAGCTGGGGGGGGTGGATTTTTATATGTATCCGTCTGTCGGCGGTGAGGACTGGGGGTACGCATTCGCCACGGCACAGGTAAGAGCGCTCGAAACACAGATGCTCAGCGGAGCCGCCCTGCTGGATATGGCTAATGCGCAAAACTTCGAAGAGGCCGCTGATTTGTTGACGGCCGGCGAATACGCCCTGCCGCAGGGCGACAGGGATTTTACAGAGGTAGAAAACATCCTCAAGCTTAGAAGGTCAGCGGTACGGAAGCTGTTTGCGGACTTAATGATTGATGAGCCGATTGCAGAGTTGTTCAGGGCACGGGATGACTTTGCGAATATGCGACTGGCGCTGAGGCGAATATTAACAGAAAAAGCATTAGGAACGGATTACAGCGATGACGGCAACGTCTCCGCTGAGCAGTTTGAGCAGGTCTTTGAACAGGAAAATTACAGCTTATTACCCGACTATATGCAGCAGGCGGTGGAGCGGGCTGTCCTGGCATACTATCAGGACAAGGACATACGCCGGATTGATTACGCAATCGACGCCGTGCATGCCGAATATAATCTTCAAAAAGCACACCGGTTAGAGAGCGTTTTCCTGCTCGGACTGTTTAGAATACAGATTGATTTGACCAATATTCGCACAATGCTTCGTCTCAAATTCACCGAATCGGACCAGCGTAACGTCTTTCTGGGCGGCGGATATGTCGAACAGCAGCGTTTGAAACACGGCCTGGATGTCGGCTACGAATCAGTGGGGGCATTATTCTTTGCAACACCCTACTGCCAGCTTGTCGAATCGGGTCTCAATTACCTCGTGTCGAACAAATCTTTCCTGAAACTCGAACAGCAGTGCCAGGAGCATTTGACCGGATTCTTAAAAACAACGGTTCAGATTACCGCCGGCCCTCAGCCGGTGATTGCATATTTGTTAATGAAGGAAAATGAAATTCGCACGGTAAGACTGATTCTGACAGCCAAAAGGAACGCCCTTGATACGAAGCTTATTTTGGATCGCCTGGGCGAATAAATAACGTGTTCTGTTTGTCATTCCTGCGAAAGCAGGAATCTGTACGAGATACGAATTATGGAAGGTAAAGTAGCGGTTTTAGGTGATGCGGATTTTGTAATGCCGTTTTCGGCGCTTGGGTTAGATACGTTTGCCGTAGGTGAGGGCGCCGAAGAAGCGGCTGAAAGTGCCGGGAGAATAATAGACGGCAAATATGCTCTTGTGGTAGTTGCCGAGAATATAGCGCCGATGGTTGAAGAGGCATTTTCAAGTCAGCAAAATAAGCCGACACCCTGCATCGTGGTTGTGCCGTTCACCACCGAATCGCAGGGCTTTGCAACCGCAGCCCTCGGAGAAGTGCTTAAAATGGCTACGGGCATTAACATTTTGCAAAACGAAAGTTAGCCGCTAAGAAACAGAAAATAAAGGTTTAAGAGAATGAGTGAAACAAGAGAAGCAAGAGTGGTTAAAGTCGCCGGCCCGGTTGTTGTCGCTGAAGGTATGGCCGGCGCACGAATGTATGATGTTGTTCGTGTGGGTAAACTGAGTCTGATAGGTGAAATCGTGGAACTTAACGGCGATTTTGCCTCCATCCAGGTGTATGAAGAGACCACCGGCTTAGGTCCTGGCGAACCTGTGATTGATACAGGAGAGGCCCTGAGTGTTGAATTGGGGCCGGGCCTGATTGAGAGTATCTATGACGGTATCCAAAGGCCGCTGGACTGGCTGTATAAAGCCGAAGGCGAATTTATGAGCAGAGGCCGTGCGATACCGGGTCTGAATAGGGAAAAGAAATGGCATTTCAAACCAACGATAAAAAACGGTGATGTGGTAGGCCCCGGCGATATCATAGGCGAGGTTGCCGAAACTACACTGCTTACCCATAAGATTATGGTGCCGGCTGGAATATCCGGGACTGTGCAAAAAATAAGTGAAGGCGATTATACAGTCGTTGAAACAATAGCCGTCTGCACTGCCGAAGACGGCACGGAAACTGAGCTTAAGCTGATGCAGAAATGTCCCGTCCGCAACGCCAGGAGCGTAAGAAACCGGCTTGCACCGAATCAGATTCTCGTCACGGGCCAGCGGGTTATCGACACCTTTTTTCCAATCGGCAAGGGCGGGACGGCCTGTGTACCGGGTCCGTTTGGAACGGGTAAAACCGTCGTTCAGCATCAGTTAGCCAAATGGGTCGACGCCGATATCGTTGTTTATGTCGGCTGCGGCGAACGCGGCAATGAAATGACCGATGTTTTGACGGAATTTCCGAAATTGAAAGACCCGCGCAGCGGCGAGCCGCTGATGAAACGCTCGGTCCTGATTGCAAACACATCGAATATGCCCGTAGCGGCGAGAGAGGCCTCGGTCTATACGGGTATTACCATAGCCGAGTATTTCCGTGATATGGGTTGTACCGTAGCGTTGATGGCCGACAGTACGAGCCGCTGGGCTGAAGCGATGCGGGAGATATCGACCCGCCTGGAGGAGATGCCGGCTGAGGAGGGTTATCCTGCGTATCTGGGAGCGCGGATTGCAGCGTTTTATGAAAGAGCCGGGCGGGTTGAATGTATCGGCAGTCCGCAGCGAGAAGGTGCTTTATCGATTATCGGTGCGGTAAGCCCGCCGGGCGGCGACCTGTCGGATTCGGTTGTACAGGCGACTCTGCACGTGGTCAAGGTGTTCTGGTCGTTACAGGCCCGGCTCGCCTACCAGAGGCACTTCCCAGCCATCGATTGGCTGACAAGTTATTCATTCTATAAGGAATACTTAAAGAACTGTTTCGAGGATAAAGACCGTGGCGATGAGATGGATGAGCTGATAGTCAAGGCGATGGCTCTGTTAGAGCAGGAAGCTGAGCTTCTCGAGATTGTTCGTCTGGTTGGCGCCGAGGCCCTGTCGCCGGCCAATAGACTGTCCCTTGAGACTGCCCGGTCAATCCGCGAGGACTTCCTGCATCAAAACGCTTTCCACGAAGTCGACACTCATACTTCGATGGCCAAGCAGTATGAGATGTTAAAAACCATCCTGCATTTCCACAAACAGGCGCTCGCCGCCATTGAGTCTGGCGTTGAAACCGCTGAAATTTCCAAATTGGCTGTGCGGGAACAAATCGCAAGGGCAAAATATATCCCGCAGGATGATATTGCCAAAATCACACAGATACGAAAAACGATTGACGAGCAGATGAAGGAATTGCAAACAGTTAGCAGTTGATAATTAAAAGAATCGGCAAAAACGTTAAAATAATCATTAATCATTAATCAATAATCATTTATAAGGGTTTTAGATGTTATCTATAAAAGAATACCAGACAGTTACCAGTATTTCCGGTCCGTTGATGATGGTCGAAATGGTCGATGAGGCCAAGTACGGCCACATAGTCGATGTCGAATTGGGCGACGGCTCGATTCGGCACGGCCAGATTCTCCAGGTTGAAAACGATAAGGTTCTCGTGCAGGTCTTCGAGGGAACTCACGGTATCGACGTTAATAGAAGCACGGTTCGGTTTTTGGCCAAGCCGCTGGAGTTGGCCGTCTCTCCGGACATTCTGGGCCGGGTTTTCAGCGGTCTTGGCGAGCCAAAGGACAATGGCCCTGCTGTTATCCCTGACAAAAGGGTGGATATTAACGGCAACCCAATCAATCCGTATGCCCGCGATTACCCGAACGAGTTTATCCAGACGGGCATATCGACAATTGACGGCTTAAATCCGCTCGTTCGCGGCCAGAAGCTGCCGATATTTTCCGGCGCAGGCCTGCCGCACGACGATATAACCGCTCAAATCGCCCGTCAGGCAACGGTGCTGGGCGGCGGCGAATTTGCAGTCGTATTCGCGGCTATGGGAATCACATTTGAAGCGGCCCAGTTCTTTATCGACGATCTGCAGGAAACAGGCGCTATTGAACGGGCGGTTATGTTCATCAATCTTGCAAACGACCCTGCGATTGAGCGCATAGCAACGCCGAGGTTTGCGCTCACCGCAGCCGAGTACTTAGCGTTCGATTTGGATATGCACGTTCTGGTAATCTTAAATGATATGACCAACTACTGCGAGGCCCTTCGTGAGATTAGCGCCGCCAGAAAAGAGGTGCCTGGCCGACGGGGCTATCCGGGATACCTCTACACCGACCTGGCGACCATTTACGAAAGGGCTGGGCGAATCAAGGGCAAAAAGGGTTCTATTACAATGGTGCCTGTATTGACAATGCCTGAGGACGACAAGACCCATCCGGTGCCGGACCTGACCGGCTATATCACCGAAGGTCAGATTATCCTGTCGCGTTCACTTCACAGAAAGGCAATCTCGCCGCCGGTGGACGTTTTGCCGAGTCTTTCACGGCTCAAAGACAAGGGTATCGGCGAAGGCAAGACCCGCGAAGACCACGCCGACCTTTACAACCAGCTTTACGCCGCTTATGCCCGCGGCAAAGAAGCGCAGGAGCTGGCGACAATTATGGGCGAAGCCGCCCTTTCAGAAGAAGATAAAAAATATATGCTCTTCGCAAATAAATTCGAGGCCCGGTATGTTTCCCAGAATTACTATGAAAACCGCTCAATCCAGACAACTCTCGATTTGGGCTGGGAACTTTTGAGTATGTTCGAGAACGCCGAGCTGAAGCGTATAGACGTCAAACTTATAGAAAAGTATATGCCGAAATTCCGCAAAACAAATGGTAACACGAGTAACGAGTAACGAATTATGTTAGCCAATGTAAATTCTACCAGGATGGAGTTATTGCAGCTTCGTAAGCGGGTTGCCCTTGCCAGCAGGGGCCATCGTCTGCTCAGTGAAAAGCGGGACGAGATTTCCCGGCAGTTAATTAAAATCGCCAGGCAGATTCAGCCCTTGCGCAGGCGGGTTGAGGCCCAGCTTTTAGAGACGTGTCGCCGTTTCATGTTAGCCCGTGCGACAATGGAGCCGGAAGATACGAAAGCCGCCCTTGCGGTTCCCACGAAGAAGTTTGCGCTGGCCGTTTCGTTCGCCAGTATAATGAACGTAAAGGTCCCGCATCTGGCCAAGGAGATGTCAGGCCATATTATCTGTTACGGCTTTGCAGCGACCTCCGGCGAGTTGGACGTTGCGTTAATGGCTTTGGAGCGGGCATTCGATGATTTGATTGAATTAGCTGAGAAGGAAAAGCAGGCCCGTTTGCTTGCTGTGGAGTTACAGATGACTCGCCGGCGGGTTAATGTATTGGAGCACGTTGTAATTCCGGAGCTGCACGAAACTATTAAATTTATTTTTGCTAAATTAGCTGAAGCCGAGCGTGACAACACCACCCGCTTAATGAAAATCACCGACATCATCAGAGCCTAGTTCGTAACTCGTGGCTCGTATTTTCACTTCGATATTCCTTACGGTCATTCCGAACGCCATGTCCTCTGTAGTCTCCAAGGAACGAAGGATGGAAGGCGAAGAATCTATTGAAATTACTTTCGCGAAGCGATTCCTCTTCATTTAGCCCCCTGCATCGCAGGGGGTTTTTCCTTGCGTATATATTTTTGTACCACACGGGCTATTTTTCCCATAACTCATTTCTTTTAAAAGCATAAAGGTAAAGGGCAATAGCCAGTGGAATAAAAGGAATCCACACAATTGTTGCGATCATTGGTCTAGACAACCTTCCTATATCTACCTCGGAGACCTTTTGAAGTACCGGCAAAAAATATTGGTAGAGCATATTCCAGACCATAAACACAAGCAAAAATACTTTCCAAAATCGCTGCGCAAGCAGTTTTTTCCCCCAGGAGAAAGCAATAAGACCTGTAATAGCCACGGCCAGAACAATAATATCGATAATTTCCCAAATCCTTGAAAATCCCTGCCATAAATAGGTAGGTAGTGAAAGAATTATTAAGAACCCCAAATAAACCTTCCAAAACATAATTTATCCTCCTATCTGGATATTAACATAAGTTTCCCCAAGAAGTTTTTGATACCGATTTAGTTTGCAAATGTATTTGCTGTGACAAGATAATTAGGGACAGCCCCACAGCCACCTATTTTTCCTTGTCATCTCGGCCATTTTCAAACCACACACTACCCAAAATTGAAGCGAAGCGCACTCCTGAGCATAGCCGAAGGATTCTAATCCGTCAATTTCAAAACAGCCCTCAAAGTAAAACCCTGGGGCTAAATATTTTTTAAGCACAGAGCTTGGTGTTGACGCAGAGGGTGGTTGGGTATATTCTTATCCAGCAAAGACGGCTGGTCTGATTTATAAAGCAAGGGATTTAGCTTGAAATTAAAGATACATACTCAGATTTTTATCGCTATTATTTCAGGGCTGGCGGCCGGTCTTTTATTGGGGGAAAACGCTAAGCATATCAAGATTGTCGGCGATATATTCATTCGGCTGCTCAGGATGATTATTATCCCTTTGATTATGGCCTCAATGGTGGCCGGGGTTGTAAGTATCGGCAACATCCGAAACCTGGGCAGGATTGGTATTCGGACATTTGTTTATTATACGGCTACTACGCTGTTAGCGGTAGGTGTCGGCCTTATCCTGGTTAATGTGTTAAAGCCCGGGGCAGGCGTAGAATTAGGATTGCAAACCGGTGTTGACAGCCAGGCCCACGCAGCGCCTTCCGTGGTTTCCATTGTTACGGAGATTGTTCCGAAAAACCTGTTCAAATCAATGGCGGAAGATAAAGTGTTGTCGATTATATTCTTCTCTCTGCTTTTAGGTGTTGCTCTCAGCAGCGTCGGCGAGAAAGCCAGGCCGTTAGTAGCTTTGTTCGAGGCCCTTAACGCCGTTATGCTGAGGATTACCGACTGGATTATGCGTCTGGCGCCGTTTGGCGTATTTGCGCTGATGGCCTGTACGATAGGCCAAATGGGTCTGGCGGTAATAAAGCCGTTGGCGGTATATATGGCCACTGTGGTTTTGGGGCTGGCGATTCACGCATTTATAACGCTGCCGATTCTGCTGAGTATTTTCGGCAGGTATTCGCCGGCCAAATTTATCAAAGATATGTTCAGTGCCGTTGCGACAGCTTTTAGCACGGCCAGCAGTGCAGCGACACTGCCGATTACGATGGATTGTCTGGAAAAAAAGGCAGGCGTATCCAATAAGGTAGCGAGCTTTGTACTGCCGCTTGGGGCTACGGTGAATATGGACGGCACGGCTTTGTACGAAGCGGTAGCGGCGATGTTTATCGCTCAGGCCTACGGCATCGATTTGACTTTATGGCAGCAATTAATCATTATGCTGACCGCAACTCTTGCATCCATAGGTGCGGCGGCAATTCCCGGAGCGGGGCTGGTAACAATGGTTATCGTGCTCAAGGCGGTTGGTCTGCCGCTGGAAGGGATAGGGATGGTTCTGGCGGTTGACCGGCTGCTGGATATGTGCCGAACGAGCGTAAACGTATGGGGCGATGCCTGCGGAGCGGCGGTGGTTGCTCGGCTGGAGGGCGAAGAGCTGGCCGGGAACCAAAGTTGTCAGCCGAAATTGTAGTGCTTTGTTACAGCTTCGGTAACGTGCCAGGTACATTCCAAATCCCGTGGGAAAATCACAAGGTCGCCGGGCCCGAAACTTACCGAATCCTTATCATCCGTCACCGTCACCTTACCTTCGATTAGAAGGCAGGTCTCTTTATCCGTATATTGCCAATCGAAAGTGCTGGGTTCGCTCTTCCATATCGGCCAGGCCTTGCAGACTGCGATTTTCTCATCGGACGGTTTCTTGACAATGATATCTTTAACCGTAGGCATCTTTTTCTCCTTACTCTTTCATTCTTACCGTCAAACAGTATAATTATACTTCGAAAAAACACAAAACAAAAAAACTATGGAACAAGAGCAGCTAAAGAAATTCAGGGCCTGGTTCGATAATTATGTGGCCGGCCTTTACGGGGACGATGAATTCGTCAATGCCAACCTGCAATTAAAAGAGCGGCACAGTCTGCGGACCTGTGAAGAGACGCTGTATCTGGCTGATGAGCTTGACTTCTCAGACAATCAGAAGCGGCTAAGTGAGGTAATCGCACTTTTTCACGATATCGGGCGGTTCGAACAGTTCGTCAAATACCGAACATATAACGACACCAGAAGTATAAACCATTGCCTGCTGGGCTTAGAGGTTCTCGACGAAGCAAAGGTGCTTGAACGGGTTGAGAGAAAAGAAAAACAACTAATAGAAAAAGCGATTGAATATCACGGCGCCAAAGAGCTGCCGAAAGATTTAGACGGCCAGTGCCTGCTGTTTTCGAAATTGATACGGGACGCTGATAAGCTGGACGTATTTTATGTGGTAACCGAATACTACAAACAACACAGACTCAATCCGCAGGAGTTTATGCTCGAAGTGGAGCTGCCGGATGAGCCGGGCTATTCGGAGCAAGTTGTTGATAGAATCCTGGACGGTCAAAAAATCGATTATAATATGTTGCAGACGTGGAATGATATGAAGCTTTGTCAGCTCGGCTGGGTCTATGATGTGAATTTTACGGCAACGTTGAACCGGATAAAGCAACGCAGATTTTTGGAAAAAATAGTTGATTTTTTACCGAAGACCGAAGATGTTGAGAAGGTTAAAAAAAAGATATTTGAATATGTAGATTGTCGAATTCAGCAGGAGGAGTAATTATTATGGCGAATGTTATTTTACAGACAAGCATAGCAGGTATTGAGCCGAAACGTGGCAAGGTTCGCGACATATACGATTTGGGTGATAAACTGCTGATAGTTGCCACCGACAGGATAAGTGCCTTCGATGTGGTTATGGCCAACGGCATCCCTTTTAAGGGAATTGTCTTGACGCAGATTTCACGGTTCTGGTTTGATTTTCTCGGAGGTGAGATAGAGCACCATTTAATCAGTGACGATATAAATAAATTTCCTCAGCCGTTCTGCGATTGCGGCGAGCAGTTGGCAGGGCGAAGTATGCTGGTTAAAAAGGTTGATGTTCTGCCGGTTGAGTGCGTAGTGCGCGGATACCTGGCCGGCTCTGGCTGGAAGGAATACGAACAGACCCAAAGCGTTTGCGGGCAGAAGCTGCCGGCCGGCTTAAAGCAGTGCGAGAAACTGCCGGAGTTAATATTTACGCCGGCCACCAAGGCCGAGTTTGGCGAGCACGATGAGAATATCAGTTTCGAGCGATGTGTCGATACTATCGGCCAGGAGCATGCTCATTATGTGCGGGACAAAAGTATAGAGATTTTCAAAAAGGCAAGCGAGTATGCCGAGAGCAAAGGGATAATTTTAGCTGATACCAAGTTCGAGTGGGGTATTGTTAATGGCAGAATTATTTTGATTGATGAGGTTTTGACGCCGGACTCTTCACGCTTCTGGCCGGCTGATAAATACGAAGCGGGCAGGGACCAGGAAAGTTTCGATAAGCAGTTTGTTCGCAATTACCTTGAGAGTATAAACTTCGACAAATCCGGCCCGGGAGTCGAATTGCCTGATGATATTGCGCAAAAGACCAGCGACAAGTACATAGAAGCTTATGAGAAACTAACGGGCAAAAAATTCGAGTTCGATATTTAGCCATTGCGAGTCCCGACCTATCGTGACGAAGCAATCTCAAATATGGTTAGCCCCCAGTTTCACTGGGGTTTTTTTTGCGCAAAAAGCTTTACACAATATCAACTCTCGGCAGTTATTATGTAGTGGATGCTGAATATGTTCGATTGTTACCGAAATTAGCGAGTAGTGAATGAAGTATGCCAGGCGTGTGGATATTTTCAAGCAGGTAAGAGCTGAATATGCCGGGTTTTTAACGTCGGTTCTCTGGAAGCTGACCGGCGACAGGGAGCTTTTCACTGAGGCCCTGCAGTATGCTCTGTTAGGGATGTGGCGGAACGTCGAAAAGCTCAACGGCAAAAAGGCAGGCGCTTACATCTACAGAATCGCTCTTTCGGCAAATTCAGCGGCCTGGCGAAACAGAATCGGCAAAGACGGCCAAATCGGTCCAAATCAGGTCGTTGTTGAAAAAGACCCAGCCCGAAGGGCCGGTGAAAATGAATTGGTCTGGAAAGTAAGACGAGCGATAGCGCAGCTTCCAGCCAAGCAGGGCAAAGCGATAGTGATGCGATACTTAGAGCAAACAGATTATAACGCTATCGCTCAAAAGTTAAAGTGCAGCAAGGCGGGGGCAAGGTCGAATGTGTCCAAGGCATTGGCGGCTTTGAAAGGCAGGTTGGGAAATGAATAACGAAAGAATCGAAAACATTTTACAAAATCTGGCCTGCGAAGATGTGCCGGCCGAAGTGCACAGAATCGCCGAAGAAACGTCTGGAAATTTCAGCAAAACTTTAACGCCTTCAACGCAGCATATTTTATGGAGTGATATCGTGAAAAACCCAATTACAAAACTCGCCGCCGCTGCGGTGATAATTATTGCGGTAATGATAGGCATAAATCAATTTGGCGGCTCAATCGATGGCGCAAGTGTGGTTTGGGCCGATGTGGTCAAGAATGTCGAACAAATTCAGTCGTATGTATTCAGGCTACAGGCGAAAGCAACTGGATTTGACAGCAAAGGGGCATATCCAGAGGCGGAAATGATAGTGTACAACTCCTCGAAATACGGCAGCCGAATGGATACATATATCAACGACAAAGTGATGTCGATAACCTATTCACCTGCGGCAAAGAATGTTGTCATCACAGTCCTACCTGAAGCCAAGAAATATATGCGTATGTTATTAACGCAAGAACAGTTCAACAGAATGCAAGGGAAAGACAAAGACCCCAGAGAATTCATAAAGCTCTTCACATCGGTTGAATATACAGAATTAGGCCGAGACGTAATCAATGGTGTAGAGGTCGAGGGCATCGAGGTTGACAGCCCGAAAATAGGAGGCGGTATGTTCGAGAGTGCGCTGGGCAGGTTGTGGGTCGATGTGGAAACCGACTGGCCGGTACTGATGGAAATAGAGGGCGTTGCTGCAGGCGGAAAGGTGCGCACAAAAATGGTTATGGATCAGTTCCAATGGGATGTAGAGCTTGACCCTACCATATTTGAGCCGAACATACCCGCCGATTACAGCTTGATGGCAGAGATGAAATTGCCGGATGCTGATGAGGATGTAATGATTGAGGGTTTGCAGTTCTTTGCTGAACTTTCGGATGGCAAATATCCCAGCAGTATGGCCTCGATGACCGTGGCAAGGCAGATGCAGCAATTATGGCAACAAAAATATGATAGACCGCCAACCGACCAGGAGCGGGGAAATTTCCTGAAAGTGAATACGGCCTGCGCATTTTACGCCCAGTTGGAACAGGAAGGCAAAAAACCACAGTACTATGGCGATACGGTTACGGCTGAAGATGCAGACGCTGTCCTAATGCGATGGAGGATATCCGATGATGAGTATAGAGTGATTTACGGCGACTTGAAAACAGAAAATGTAGTCGACAAAGAAAAGTTACTCAATAAAGCAATCAAACTAAGCGGGGCAAAAATACCGGCAGGCAAGCGGGGGTTAGTGATGAGAATGCTGAACCTGAATGAGAAAGATTTAATCAAAGGCCTGGCTGTTTTTCTTGACCTTTCGGGTGGGCGGTATCCGACTAAGCTTGATGCGAAAACAACGATAAAGCAAGCCGATGCCTTAGGGTCAAAGTGGAGCGGAACTCCAGAAGATGAACGGAAAAAGAAAGCACAGGATATTTTCTTTGCAAGTGCTTTCTACAATAAATTAGTCCGGGAAAAGCAAGACGTCGCCTACTATGGCGATAAGATTACGATCGAAGACAGCGGTAAAGTGCTGATGCGGTGGAAGATTTCGGATGATGAGTACAGGGTAATTTTCGGCGATTTAACTGCCGAAAATGTTACCGCTGAGAAGTTGGCTGAACTTGAAAAACTGTCTTCGGAATAGCAGATACGGTGTTATGAACCTACAAGCCGGGCTTGTTTAGCTTGGTTTTTTTGCGGTGTGATTCTTAATAATGGCATTAAGAGAAGTTTGTCATTTTGAGCGGAGCCGAGGAAGCTATTAAAATAGCCAGCGAAGCGGTTCCACAATTTTGCATTTTACATTTTGATTTTTGCGTTTTCAAACTGACCCCTCGGTCAGTTTGAATATTTTACAGCCCCCAGGCCTTGGCGAAGGCGGCGAAGCTGCGGTCGTAAGTTTTTTCCACCTCGTCGGGGAAACAGCAGGCCGGCAACTGCTTCGATGATAAATGATAGTTTAAACACTCACAGCACCTTCCCTTCCTGTCACATCCCGGATAACTGCAATTGCAACTTTGTAAATTACGATCTTTTTTACATTCCATAAAAACCTCCGTTTTTCAAATCCTAAATCCGAATTTCGAGCTTCGTGCTGAGATTTTATTACTCGGCAACTTTTTCTGCGACCAGGTCACCGACTTCGCTGGTGGAGTAGCCCATTTTGCCTGCTGCCAGCGATTTTAACTTATTAGCGGTTACGAACATCACAGCTTTTTCCACTGCGTCGCCGGCTTCTTCTTCACCGAGTGTATTTAGCATCATCTGCGCTGCGCAAATGGCAGCCAATGGGTTGATAACACCTTTGCCGGTATATTTCGGTGCGCTTCCGCCAATCGGCTCGAACATACTAACGCCTTCGGGATTGATATTTCCGCCGGCTGCGATGCCCATACCGCCCTGAGTTATCGCGCCAAGGTCGGTGATAATATCGCCGAACATATTGCCGGTAACAATAACGTCGAACCACTCAGGGTTCTTGACCATCCACATACAGGTGGCGTCAACGTGGTAGTATTCTCTTGTAATGTCGGGATATTCAGCTTCGCCCATTTCATTAAAGGCGCGTTCCCAGAGGTCGTAGATATAGGTCAGCACGTTGGTTTTGCCGCACAGTGCGAGCGTATTTTTATCGCCTCTATTGCGTGCCTTTTTGCCGTATTTGCGTGCGTACTCGAATGCGTATTTTAGGCAGCGGTCAACCAGAAAGCGAGTATAGACAGCTGATTGCACAGCTACTTCGTTTGGTGTTCCTTTCATTGTGAAGCCGCCCGTGCCGGTATAAAGGTCGCCGGTATTTTCGCGAACCACAACGTAGTCTATATCGTCCGGGCCTTTATCTTTTAGCGGCGTCTCCACGCCGGGGAAGAGCTTGACGGGGCGCAAGTTGATATATTGGTCCAGCTCGAAGCGGGCTTTTAAGAGTATTCCCTTTTCCAGAATTCCCGGCGCTACGTCGGGATGGCCGATTGCGCCTAACAGGATTGAGTCGAATTGACGCAGCTCTTCGACACCCGCTTCCGGCAGGGTTTCGCCGGTTCTTTTATATCTTTCACCGCCGAAATCGAACTCGGCCAAATCGACTTTGAAGTTGAATTTGTCGGCAGCGGTTTTTAATACCTTCACCGCTTCAGCGGTTACTTCCGGCCCTGTCCCATCGCCGGGTATTACAGCAATCTTGTACATCTGTCGCATTCCTTTCTTAACCACGGATTAACACGGATTTTCACGGATTATAAAATTTTCAATAAAAATACATAGCCGTTCCTCATATTTAAGCAGTACTCATGTACTCACCATCTAAATTCTCAGCATGTTTTATTAAATCAAGTATATGCTCTCTTGCAGAATCTGCGTATGCACGAGCATCTTGTGAATTGATAGAACTTTTTGATTCTGAGCTGAAGTATTTCTTGAGTTTTTCAAGGGGATATTTAGAATACTCAATTTCGAGGCGAACAAAAACGACATCATCCCCTTGCAAACCTCTTTTTTTGATTTCTCCGTCAAATTTTTCAATCGCTTCTATCAAATTCTTGGTGTTGGATAATGCCAAACTTATTCCGTCTTTTCTTCCAATTCTTTGCGATGCCGTCTCTCTTTGGCCTTGATCGTCTATAAGATTTATGGCTTCAAATATCTTGCCGATACAATATTGAGAGTCGTCTGGGAAACATTCTCTTAATTTGTTTTGCTTATATTTATCCTTATGTTTTTTCTCGATTGAAGCCATTTTATCAATAACTTTCTGAAGAATCTCACAAAGCGATTGGTTCTGTTTTTCAATACGTTCTGAAATCTTATATTTGGCAAAACTAAACTCTCCTGTTTCAGTATAGCTAAATAGTTCGATAGAATCATTATCTATCAACATGCTATGAGTGTTTTTTGTTTTATCTCTCTCGTTTGGGGTTGGGTGCCCAATACCTTTATTGCGTAATTGCCTAATTTCATAAAGTTCTGGATATTTGTTCTTAATATCCTCTCCCTTAGGCAAAGTGGTGCCCATTGATTTACACAAGTTTAATACGGAATCCTGTTGAACATAAAGTGCCTGAAAAAGGCCATAGATTATTAAATGTTTTCCGATATCTTTGATATTGTCTTTATTGAGGCAACTATAGGAATCTATTGCCAGTTGAGCCGACTCAAGCGTATCAAGACTGCCACACATAAGGTTCCAATTTCTATGGTCTTCTGATAATAAGCTTTTTAAAATGGGCTTATTTATCAGTTTTCTGATCTTAGAGATACAGGATTTCATTTTCTAATCCGTGTCTATCCGTGGTTTACAACACCAATCTTTTATACCTCAACGACTGCCCACCAAAGTTTATCAACAGTCCTACTTGCAGTCCCGTTGCCTTCAGATAATTCAAAATCTGTGCTTCTTCGATGTTCGTAATAGCTTTTAACGCCTTGAGTTCCACCAGTACTTTCTCGCCGACCAGAAAATCGCAAAAGAAATCCTTGGCTTTTTCTCCTTTATACATCACAGATATTGCCTTCTGGCGTTCGTAGGGCACTTTCTGCAGATTGAATTCTATTGCCATAGCTGCTTCATAAACGCTTTCTAGGAAACCCGGTCCAAGATTTGAATGCACCTCCATCGCCGCTCCGATGACAGCCCTTGTCAGCTCACTATGTATCAAATCTCGTTCACTCACAAAATTATTCTTTTAATAATCCGTGAAAATCCGTGTTAATCCGTGGTTCTTTTGGTTATATGCTCCAACAAGCCGCCGGCGTTGATTATCTCCAAAGCGAAGTCCGGCAGCGGATTAAACTCAATATCAATACCAGCTGTCTCATTTTTTATTAAGCCGTTTTTATAATCAATTTCCAGCTCGTCGCCGTCGCTGATTTTTTCAGGAGCTTCGGGCAGCTCAATCAAATAAAAGCCGTTATTGATAGCGTTACGATAGAAGATTCGGGCGAAAGATTTTGCGATGACAGTAACAACTCCGGCACCGCGAATGGCCCAGACGGCGTGTTCTCTGGACGAGCCGCAGCCGAAATCCTCGCCGGCAACTATACAATCGCCCGGCTGTACCTTATTAACGAAGTCAGGGTCTAAATCCTCGAGACAATGCTTCGCCAACTCAGCCCGGTCATCGGTATTAAGATAGCGAGCCGGTATAATCTCATCGGTGTTTATGTGGTCTCTGTTATAAACATGTGCCTTTGCCATTGCTCACCTCGTTCGCTTTTTCTTCTATCACATTTTCTTGTGAATAATGTTCTGCCTTCCTTCTTTTACGATACTTGAGCCACCCTGTTATTCCCACATATCCAAACATTAGTCCTAATATAAGGAACTCAAGGGCATCGAATTTTTGGTAGAAGTTTTTATATCGCAGCCAGTCCAACAA
>CAJVYK010000003.1 GCA_913009865.1 uncultured bacterium | reverse complement strand
CGACTCCGAGCCGATGGTAGCCGCCGCCGCTGTTTCCGCTTTGGGTCGAATCGCCGGCGCTGAAGCCACCAAAGCCCTGGCTGAAGCTAAAGAGCAGACCAGCGGCAAACTGCGACTGCTGGTTTTGGACGCTTATTTGAACTGTGCCGACCAGCTCGTAGCACGAGGTGAGCAATCCGGGGCTTTAGCTGTTTATGAGCAATTGTATGCCGCAGGTGAGCCGGTACCAATTCGCATCGCCGCACTTAGAGGCAGGGTTGCCGCGGCGCCGAAAAAGGCGGGCGAAATTATCGTCAATGTCATCGAAGCGGATGACCCTGTAACGCAGGCGGTCGCTATTGCGCTGGTAAGAGAGGTATCCGGAATAGGAATAACAGAAGCGTTGGCTGAGAGTCTTGACAAACTTTCAGCTACAGGGCAGGTGCAGCTGCTCTCGGCTTTGGCAGACCGCGGTGACCAGGCCGCTCTGAGTGCGGTTGTCAATGCGACCAAAAGCAGCGAACAGAGCGTTCGTATTGCCGCCCTGGATGCGGTGGCTGGATTGGGTGTGGGCGATGTTTCGATAGTTAATTTACTGGCACAGGCAGCAGCATCCACCACGGGTGAGGAACAAAAAGCCGCCCGTGGAGGGCTTTATCGCCTTCGTGGCTTCGAGATTGACCGAGCCATTCTGGCGAGTATCCATCAGGCTGATCCCAAAGTCAAAGTTGAACTGATTCGCAGTGTCAGCCGTCGCAATGTATATGCAGCCGTGAGAACTTTATTTAAAACCGCAAAGGATTCGGATAGTAAAGTGCGACTGGCATCGTTCAAGGCCTTAAAAACCATTGCCGACCGGAAAGATTTACCGGCATTGGTTAACCTTCTGGTAGATGTGCAAAGCAGCTCTGTTCGCAACGAGGCCGAGGGAACCGTAGTTGCCGTTGCCAATAAAATTCCCGACAGGAACCGCCGGGCCGAGGCGGTATTGGCCGGACTGGCTTCGGTTAAAGAAGTAACGGCCAGATGTTCTCTGCTCAGCGTGCTCGGTAAAATAGCCGACGATAGTTCTCTGCCGGCGCTTCGCACAGCTCTGAAGGATAAAAACGCTGAGGTCAAAGCTGCCGCTATTCGCGCCCTGTCCGAATGGCCTACCGGCCGGCCGGCAGATGAACTGCTGAAGGTGGCGCAGACTTCCAGGAATGAAATACACAGGGCGCTGGCGCTGCGGGGGTTTGTACGCCTGATTGGACTTGACAGCCGTCGCCCTGCAAAAGAAACGATTAAAATGTACAGGCAGGCGATGAGCCTGGCATCGAATGTAAGTGAGAAGAAAATGGTATTGGCAGGGCTGGCAAAGATAAAATCGTTTGCCGCACTGGAAATGGCTGCTGCTTATTTGCAGGATAAAGCCCTGCAGCAGGAGGCGGAGATGGCTGTGATTAAAATCGCCGAGGCCACATACCTCAGCCATCCTCAACGAACCAGGGATATACTGGAGAAGGTGCTCCGATTTGGGAAAAATGATTCTTTGCGCAAGCGGGCGCAGGAAATGATAAATCAGATTAAGTGATTGTTTAGGAGAATTAAAAAATTATGACTGAGGAAGTAATAAAGAGCAGCAGGAAGTATCGTTTTTGTATTATTAAGGCCGGTGAATGTATAGCGGTGGTGTTGGCTTTCGCTTTGTTTTTGGCTCTGTCATCCTGTGAGAGCTATGTAAAGGCGGGCAATATGCCGAAAGTTGGGCGGAAAATTTATCTGACCGGCGGCGACTTTTCCGCCTGGCGTAAGAATACGGGTACCTGGCAGATTGTCGGCGAGGCGATTATGAATCCGGAAGACGAAAAAATGATAGCCACCAGGCCGGGCAGCGGCGTTATGGTCAATGGCCCCAAGGGCAGGACATTGAACCTGTTCAGCAAAGCGGAATTTGGTGACATCAAGGCGCATATCGAGTTTATGGTTCCCCTGAACTCCAATTCCGGCGTATATTTTATGGGCCGATACGAGGTGCAGATATTTGACAGTTGGGGCGTAAAGAAACCTAAATACTCCGATTGCGGCGGCATTTATCAGCGATGGGACAAAAAAAAGAGGTATGGCTACGACGGCTATCCTCCTCGTGTCAACGCATCCAGGCCGCCGGGGCAGTGGCAGACTTACGACGTTATTTTCCGGGCGCCTCGTTTTGATAAAAACGGTAAAAAGATTGCCAACGCCCGTTTTGAAAAGGTCATCCACAATGGTATCGTTGTGCAGGAGAATGTGGAACTGACCGGGCCGACCCGTGCCAGCGCGTATGAAGATGAAAAACCTGTAGGGCCTCTTTGTCTGCAGGCCGACCACGGGCCGGTGGCTTATCGCAATATCTGGATTATCCCGCTGGGCGATTGATTTTTTCCTGATATAAATACCCATCTGAAAAAAGTGGTATTTACTTGTGGTATTATGGCAATCGTATTACAATACTCCGGCGTTTGGCCGATTGAGTTATACGGAAAATCTTAATTAAAAAACAGTACTTGTTATTTATGGAGTTGAAAGCGGAACAATGAATGAACAGAGGATCAAAAAAAGAATAGACAGGCGAGAGTTTTTGCGTTCTACCGCAGCGGTAGGGGCCGGATTGGTATTATCGCCGTCTGCATTCGGACAGACGGCTAAGGGCAAAAAAGCTGACGATATAAACATTGCCTTGCTCGGTGTCGGCGCACAGGGACAGGTACTGCTGGGTGACTGTCTTAAGATTCCGGGCCTGCGATTTAAGGCGGTCTGTGACATCTGGACCAGTTACAATCAGAAACGGGTTTCGCGACTGCTGAAGAAGTATCGCCAGGAACACAATGTTTATGCCGACTACCGGGAAATGCTCGATAAGGAGAAAGACCTCGATGCGGTGATAATCGCTACGCCCGACTTCTGGCACGCCGAGCATGCAATTGCCTGTTTGAAGGCCGGGTTGAATGTCTATTGCGAAAAAGAGATGTCCAACACTCTTGAATCGGCAAAGAAAATGGTGCAGACCGCTAAGCAGACCGGCAAGCTGTTGCAGATTGGCCATCAGCGCCGCAGCAATCCGCGTTATATTTACTGCTATGAGAAGCTCATAAAGGAAGCGAAAATCTTTGGCCGTATTACTACCATCAATGGGCAGTGGAATCGGGCGGCCCGACCTGACCGGGACATGCCTGTAAAATACAATATTGACCAGCCGACCCTGACAAAGTATGGTTTCAAATCGATGCACCAGTTTCTCAATTGGCGGTGGTATAAGGGCCTGGGGGGTGGGCCTATTGTTGACCTCGGCTCGCACCAGATAGATATTTACAGCTGGTTCCTCGGTGCAAATCCCAAATCCGTTATGGCCGGCGGCGGTACGGACTACTACGAGAAAAAGACCCACGAATGGTATGACACGGTACAAGCTATTTACGAGTATGAAACTGCGCAGGGAACCGTCAGGGCGTTTTATCAGACCATTACCACCAACAGCAATGGCGGCTATTATGAAACCTTTATGGGTGACCAGGGAACGCTGAAGATATCCGAATCCGTCAGCAGAAGCGGTATTTATCGCGAACCATCAGCGCCGGACTGGGACAAATTGGTCGAGACGGGCTATTTGAAAGCACCTGTCAAGAAAGCAATAACGCATCAAACCGGCGCCGTGCTGGATGTGCGTGAAACTGCTCCTGCCGGGCCGCCCAGCTATATGTTACCGGTGAAAATGGATAAGCCGTACCATCAGCCGCACCTGGAAAACTTCTTCGACACCATCCGCGGCAAGGCAAAACTCAACTGCCCGTCTGAGATTGGCTACGAAACGGCCGTTGCCGTACTGAAGGTCAACGAAGCGGTGGAAGCCGCCCGGAGGCTGGATTTTGCTTCGAGTGAGTTTAAGGTTTAGATTCTAATTCGAGAAAGTGAGCTAAAGTGGGAAATCAAATATACCTATACCTAAGGCACAGGTGGCATAAATTAAAAATTAAATAGCTCTGCCACAGGTATCAAAATTGTGGAGTCCCTTAGGGACGACTTCCTTAATTTTGATTTTTGCATTTTGCATTTTGATTTTTCGTTGCTTTACACACTCTGAACTTTTAATTTTAGTTAGGAGAACAAATTATGAGTAATGGAATACTGCCGAGTTATTTGAAAATGGCGGTGCCGAATCCGGCCCAGAATCGTGCGCCTTGGTACAAGAACACGGCGCCAACGTACGCGGGTATCTTCCTGTGGTTCGTGTTCTGGAACAAGATGCCCAGCGGAGGTTCCCAGGCAGCCGGCGGTGTGCTTGGCCAGGGACTTGTCGTTGCCTTCCTTGGCCTCATCATTGCCGCTCTGCTGTGCCACTTCCTTTTCTACCTGATTCCGGGTCTTTTCGGAATGAAGAGCGGGCTGCCTCTCTACGTCGTTGGCAGTTCGACTTACGGCTCCAAGGGCGGCTTTCTTATGCCGGGCTTTCTGATGGGGGTATTGCAATTCGGCTGGCTCGGGGTCAATGCGTATTTCTCTTCGCTGGCCCTTGCCCCTTTGTTTGGTAACAATCCCGCAGCCCAGCAGGTCATTGCCGTTATATGGGTAATCCTGGCGGCCATTGTCGGCTTAAAGGGCATCCAGTACGTTGCCAAGATAGCAACTCTGCTGCCCTTAATTCCTCTTGCCATTCTGGCCATTATGCTGGTCAAAACCCTCGGCGGTATCGGCAGTTTCGAGGCGGAAAAATTTGTCGAAGCCGGCGCTGTGGAAAGCGCTAAAACTGCCAGTCTGAGTTTCTTCGGTATAATAGCGTTGTCCATCACCTACATAGTCGGGTTCTTCGCCACTGCCGGAGCCGCAGGTGTTGACTTCGGAATGAACAGTAAAGACTCCAGGGATGTGCAGATGGGAGGTCTTTTTGGTATCACCTTGGCTGTTATTGTTGCAGGCGGAGCATCAATCCTGATAGCGGCAGGAGCTTTCGGCGCCGGCATCCGGGCCGGAGTTGATACCGCCAACCCGGGGTTTATGAGCGCCGTTATGGGCTCGCCGGGAGCGGGCAAGACGATGGCTTTATTGCTGGCTGTCGCCGCCTTTCCGCCGGCCTGTTTTTCATCGTTCATTGCTGCCAACAGCTTCAAAACAACTCTGCCCAAAATTAATCCTTTCATTTCAGTCGGAGTCGGCGCTGCGGTTAGTATTCTGCTGGCCGTAACCGGATGGGCAGGCAAAGTCATAGACGTGTTCACTGTCATCGGCGCTTCCTTTGGCCCTATCTGCGGCGCTATGATGGTCGATTACTTTTTGTCGGGCCGTAAGTGGGCCGGGCCTCGTGTCGGCTGGAATATGGCTGGCTGGATTTCCTGGATTGTCGGCTTTGCCGTGGGGATAGCCCCGCTGGTCGGTCTTGCCAATATTCCCGCAGCGCCTCTGATGGCCTTTATCGTCGGCGCCGTGCTCTACGCTGTCCTCGCCAAGGCCGGACTTGAGCCGAAGGCCGTCGAGATGGGCTCAACCGAAAGTACATAAAAAAGTCGATTGCGACTGCCCCTGCTTACTTGACAATGTAATGTAAATATATTAGGATAAGGATGTTGATTGAGATTGGCATCCTGTATTGTCAGTCGGGTAGTAATTTTGAAATTTTAGGATTAGGCGGAAATAATGAAGAAAGGGTTTAATTCGATTATGAAGGCTTGTGTACTTGTGTTGCTGGCGATGTTTTTATGCCTTATTCCCTCCTGCAAAAAATCTTCCGAGGAGGGGTCATCTGCGAACACTGAACAGCAGAATACGAATAGCGCTAAAGAGAATGCTGATAAAGCAAATGCAGCCGCCACTGATTTGGTGCCGATTGATATCAAACTGCCCAGAGCGATGTTCAAAGGTACTCCGCCGAATATCCAGGGTGTAACCAACCTGGAGAAGCCGCTGGGTGGGCCGCGCCCGCCGTTTTATGCCCCGGCTGGAACGGAAAATGTTGCTCTCGGAAAGCCGGTAACCGGCACCGATGAAGAGCCCATCATCGGCGAGCTCGAAATGATTACCGATGGAGATAAGCAAGCTTCTGATGGCAGTTATGTTGAGTTAGGCCCTTTCCTGCAAAGCGTTACTATCGACCTTGGGGCCGAGTTCGACATATACGCCATTCTGTTATGGCATTACCACAGTCAGGCCCGGGTTTATTTTGATGTGATAGTGCAGGTTGCCGACGACCCTGATTTTATTACGAATGTCAGGACACTGTTTAATAATGACGACGACAACTCTTCCGGTTTGGGTATCGGCAAAGATATGAACTATGTCGAAACTAACGAGGGCAAACTCATAGACGCCAAGGGCGCCCGTGCCCGCTATGTCCGTCTTTACAGCAATGGCAACAGCAGCAACGAATTAAATCACTATATCGAAGTGGAAGTTTTCGGCAAGCCCGCAAAATGAAATATTTCCGGAAATGTTGCGTACCTTTGTTTTTGGTCGCGACAATTGCTGCTATATCGCTGCGCCTGCCGCTGCTGGAGCAGCGTCCAATGCACGGCGATGAGGCCGTCCACGCTGTCAAATTCGGCGAGCTGCTGGAGAAAGGCAGCTATCGCTATAACCCCGATGAATACCACGGCCCGACGCTTAACTACCTGACCTTGATTCCCGCCCGGCTCAGTTCGGCCCGAAAGTTATCCGACCTCAGCGAATTCACCCTGCGTATTGTGCCTGTTTTTTTTGGTGTGTGTCTGGTGCTGCTGCTTTGGCTGCTAACTGATGGTCTGGGCCGGCCGGCCGTAGTTTGTGCCGCCGTACTGACCGCTGTCTCGCCGGCGTTTGTTTTCTACAGTCGTTATTACATCCAGGAAATGCTGCTGGTCTGTTTCACCTTCGGGGCAATTACTTTCGGCTACCGCTATACTCAAAACAAAAGCATTAAGTGGGCTTTATTGACAGCTCTGTCTCTGGGGCTGATGCACGCAACCAAAGAAACATCCATCATTGCCTTTGGTTCGATGCTGCTGGCCGTTTTGATTATGCTCCTGATGCAGCGCCGGCAGGATGGCTCTGTCTTGAGTATTAAAGAGATAGTAAAGCCCAGGCATGCAGTCGCAGCTCTTATAACTGCTGCGATAGTTTCAGCTTTGTTCTACTCGTCATTTTTTACCAATCCGACCGGGATACTGGATTCGATTCGTACCTATTCGACCTATTTCAGCAGGGCAGGCCGAAATGGTCTGCATAATCATCCCTGGTATTATTATCTCAAAATGCTCATCTATTTTAAGGTAGCTGCAGGTCCGGTGTGGAGCGAAGCTCTTATCGTCATTTTAGCTGTGGTTGGTTTTATAGTTGCGGTGACGAGAAAAGGCATTGCCGGCGTTAATTTTGCCCTGCTTCGATTCATTGCCTTTTACACCTTAATAATGACTGTGTTGTATTCTGTAATCCCCTATAAGACCCCCTGGTGTATGTTGGGGTTTCTGCATGGTATGATTCTGCTGGCCGCTGTCGGGGCGGTGGCGGTAATAAAGCTGTCGCCAAAGGTTTTGACCAGGGTACTCGTTTGTTTGCTGTTGCTTGCCGCTTCAGCTCAGCTCACCTGGCAGGCCTACCTTGCCAGTTACAAATTCTATACCGATACTCGTAATCCTTATGTTTATGCTCAGCCGACTAAGGATGTGTTCACCATAGCTGGGCGAGTGAAGGATATAGCCGGCGCAAGCCCGGACGGGCTTAAAATGTATATTCAGGTTATCTGCCCCGATGATGACTATTGGCCTCTTCCCTGGTATCTGCGTGCCTTTACCAATGTTGGCTGGTGGAACAAGGTTGATGATAACGTACCAGCTGCGCCCGTTATCATTGCATCGCCCAGTGTGAAGCCGGCCCTTATGAGAAAGCTATATGAACTGCCGCCCCCTGGGAAAAGGAATTTATATGTGCCCCTTTTTGATTCGTATATCGAATTACGTCCGCAGGTTGAGTTGCTTGGCTTTGTGACGAAGGAGCTGTGGGACAGTTACCAGCGGCATCAGGCGCAGTCGATACCATTACAGACGCAGGCCGGCAGGTAAAAAAATGACTCAATCGCAACCTGATATTTCTATTGTCAAGAGCGCTTTGGATTCAATCTCCGGGACGCACCGTTTTTCATATAGGGCAATGGCGACTACCTTTGAGGTTATTATTTTGGGCAGTCGTGCCCGCTACGCTAAGCAGGCGGCCTGGGCTGCTTTCGATGAGCTTGTTCGACTCGAGGGCGAACTTAGCCGATTCATCGAAAACAGCGACATTTCGCGGATAAACAATCTCGCCGCCCATCGGCCTTTGCAGATTGGGCTGGCCGCCTTCGAATGCCTGCAGCTTTCTGCCCGTATGCACACTGAGACCGATGGGGCTTTTGATATTACCATTGGGGCTTTGCGGGACTGCTGGCTCAACGAGGACAAAACAATGCGCACACCTTCTCAAGCAGAATTGACCCTTGCTCGTCAGCGCAGCGGCTCACATCTTATAAAGCTGGACGAAGCCGAGCATACGGTGCAGTTGCTTACAGGGCATGCCCTGCACCAGAGCGGTACGGGGCATGCCCTGCACCAGAGTGGTACAGGGCAGGTGCAGATTGACCTTGGCGGCATTGGCAAGGGCTATGCGGTTGACCGGATGGCCGAGTTGCTTCGTGACTGGGATATTGATACCGCTCTGATTCACGGGGGCGGCAGTTCTGTTTTGGCCGTTGGCGCGCCAGCCCTGCACCAGAGCGGTACAGGGCCAGCCGGGGCACAGGACTGGCCCCTCACGTTAAGCAGTCCTGATAATCACGAACGAATTTTAGCTCGCCTTTATTTAAAGGACCGGGCTGTAAGCGGCTCAGGTTTGCAGAAGGGCCGGCACATCATCGACCCTCGTACCGCTCAGCCGGCCGGCGCCATAAGTGCCGCATGGTCATGTACTCCTGATGCTGCAACCGCCGACGCCCTTTCAACCGCCTTTATGGTTATGAGCACCGATGAGATTAAGCAATACTGCCTGAGCCATCCTGGTGTACTGGCTATGGTCGTAATGCGGCAGGAGGGTGGAGACGGCCACAAAGACAGGGTTTTGCACTTCGGTCTGTGGAAAGAGGGTAATCTGCTAAAGTAATGTGTAGTGAGAAAAAATGCAAAAATTAAAGATACCTATGTCATAAATTAAAAATCAAAATTATTGAATCCCGCACCAAAATAAATATCTTTTGCCGGACAATACTCATTGCTTAACAAACTCTGCGATTGTTGTATTTTGGTGCGGGATGACTTCCTTAATTTTACATTTTGATATTTGATTTTTAATATTATTTTATAGCCATGGCCCGCCTGATGGTTATCAGTTCGCCAACGACATGCCGTAAACTTCGCGTCGGCGAGAGCCGGCTGTCGCGGTCGCAGCTCCACTCGATGGGGAATTCTTTTATCCTGAAACCTTGTTTTCTGGCACGCATTATGATTTCCACATCGAACATAAATCCATCCGTAATACACTGACCGTATAAATTTCGCGCAACATCGCCCCTGTATATCTTGAAACCGCATTGTGTATCGGTGAGTTCACAAGGGACTTTCATACCGTAAATTACAAACCAGTGAAAAATTGCCGAGCAGATTCGCCGGTACAAACTCTGGGGCTTTCCAATTTTGCTTTCCGGCAGTTTTCTCGAACCGTGCGCTATATCACACGTCCGGCTCTTCAGTAATTTCAGGCCGTGCAAGGCATTTTCATAAGGCACGCAACAGCCGCTGTCGGCGAACATCACATATTCGGCGCTTGTTTCTTTTATGCCGGCCCGAACAGCGTGGCCCTTGCCCCTGTGGTTATTGTGTCGGATAACCTTAAGCGATATTCCTGGTGATAGAGGGGGGGCGGCGTTTTTTGCGTTTTCTGATGTGTTGTCGCTGCTGCCGTCATCGACGACGATTATCCGGCCGGCAAGATGATTACTCTCTAAAAATGTTACAGCCGCTTCAACGTCCCGGCCAATCTTTTTACTTTCCTCGAACGCCGGTATGACAATGGATAGCTCCATTATGGTTTTGTCCTCAATTATAGAAGCGGCTTTTTCTTGCTTTATGAATTATATCCTATGGCGGCCTGTTTTTCCATGTTTCCCTATTTCCCCCTATTTTTCCGTCTCTATTTTTCCATTTTTTCCATTTTTTCCTATTTTTTCCATAATCAATAATCAATAATCAATAATCATTTGAAAGGATAGTACGAAATGGCAAAAGCAGACATCGGACTTTGGGGCCTGGCTGTAATGGGCGAAAATCTCGTGCTGAATATGGAAAGCAAGGGTTTTACTGTCGCGGTCTTTAACCGCACAACGCAGAAAACAAAGGATTTTGCCGAAGGTAAGGCCAAAGACAAAAACATTATCCCCGCCTACGAGGTAAAAGATTTTATCGCCTCGCTCAGCAAACCTCGTAAAGTGATGCTTATGGTCAAGGCGGGAAAACCCGTCGATATGGTTATCGAGCAGATTCTGCCATACCTTGAAAAAGGTGATTTAGTTATCGACGGCGGCAACAGCCATTTTCCTGATACGATTAGACGATGCAGTCAAATCGAAGGAAAAGGTCTGCTCTACATCGGCACCGGCGTATCGGGCGGCGAGGAAGGTGCACTAAAGGGGCCGTCGATTATGCCCGGCGGCAGCGAAAAGGCCTACGCTATGGCCGAACCGGTCTTCACTAAGATTTCTGCCCAGGTCGATAGCCAACCCTGCTGCACCTACATCGGCGATAACGGCGCCGGCCACTACGTCAAAATGGTTCACAACGGCATTGAGTATGGTGATATGCAGCTAATCTGCGAGGCCTATTATCTGATGAAAAACGCTTTGGGAATGAGCGCTGAGCAAATGCACAAGACCTTCGCCGATTGGAATAAAGGCGACCTTGATTCATACCTCATTGAAATCACCGCCGATATCCTTTCGAAGAAAGACCCTGTTACCGGCAATCCGCTGGTTGAGATGATTCTCGATAAGGCAGGGCAAAAGGGTACCGGTGCCTGGACTTCTCAAAGCGCTTTAGCTTTGGGCGTTGCAGCGCCAACGATTGCAGAAGCCGTTTTCGCACGTTGCATTTCAGCCGTCAAAGACGAGCGGCTCGCCGCATCGAAGCAGCTAAGCGGGCCGAACGGTAAATATACCGGCGACAAGGCCGAATTTATTACCGCCATCCACGATGCCCTTTATGCCTCGAAGATTTGCTCGTACGCGCAGGGCTTTGCGCTTATGGCTGCAGCGGCGAAGGAATACGGCTGGAAACCGGACTTTGGCCGAATTGCGATGATTTGGCGGGGCGGCTGCATTATCAGGGCACACTTCCTGCGCCGAATCAAGGAGGCCTTCGACCACAAATCCGACCTGGTCAACCTGCTGCTCGACCCATATTTCAAGCAGATTGTTCAGAGCGCTCAGCCCAGCTGGAGAAAGGTTATTATTACAGCTGCCGAGCTGGGTATTCCTGTTCCGGCCTTTAGCTCAGCTCTGAATTACTACGACAGCTACCGCACTGAACGACTTAGCGCCAATATGATACAGGCCCAGCGTGATTACTTCGGCGCACACACATACGAACGTCTCGACAGGAAAGGCGTTTTTCATACCGAATGGCTGGCCCCGCCACAGCTGAAAAATGAACTGTTTTGAACGCCCGGGTAATTTGGTCTGCAAAGTCAGCAGCTTTTCGATATTATCAGTTCCGGATGACATATCATCGTTTGTTCGGATGTCCACCTGCTCTGTTTCGAGCGATTCATATCGCTCAAACTTGGTGTGGACGATTTTAGAACTGTCGTCAAACTGCACCCTATTACTCTTATTTCTGTATAGCATCCGTTTTTATGTAGTAAGGACAGCAAACCAAGCTGCAAGTGCACTCAAAACGGCTGCTATTGCCGCTATTATGGCTATTTTGTAATTTTTGGACGAAGTGTTACACATGTCAATCATTGTAGCAGTTTGCAGAGCCTGATGAATACTTCTGATACCAATTATTAAGCGCAATTGGTATAACACCCAAACACAAAGCTATGAAGTTGTGAAAAGTAACTGACTTTCTACGGCAAAAATGAAGCCCTAAGAAAAGGCCGCTGCTACATAAAGCACCCGCAAGTAGTGCTCCAATCGGAATTACAAAGAATAAACTAAAGCTGTGAAGATAGTACCCTGTAAAAGCAATTGTGGCAATAGCTATAAAAATAGTGATGGCAGTTGAAATAACACCAAGTAAAATCCCTATGATTGTTGAAAAAATACCAATTGAAGATGTTATTGATTTAGGAATTCTGGACATATTGTGCGGTGTTTCTACGGTAGTTTGCGGCAGTAAATCTACATATTCGGTTACCTCGAATGACTGTTTGCACTTTTTGCATTTTGACCTTTGTGCTTACCATTAATTTGAAATCTCGCATTGCAGTATGGGCATTGAGTTAACATATCTTTTATGCCTGCAAAACGTATTTTTTTCTCAACATCAGTGCACTATTCTAACAATTGCCTGTCTTTATTCAATAAGCAAGTTTGGTTAACGCTCTAAAACCAGATTCAATACTAATAGCGAAAGCTGGATTAGCTCTTTCGCTTCTCCAAACCGTTTATCAGGCCGGAGAGCATTTTGGCAATTTCTTCCAGATTATTGCGTAACATCTGATGGGCATCCAGCTCGATAAATTTTCTGCGAACTGCAAGCTCCAGCAGCGGAACACATTCCTGTATACTGCCGCGAGCAATAATGAAAAAATTCTTCCGGTCGGCTTTTGTGAATCTTCCATTACCTTCGGCGATGTTAGCTGAAATTGACAAAGATGCCCGATTGAGTTGGTCTACGAGAAAGTAATAGCCTCTCGGGAAACTGCTGGTAAGGCTGCATATTTCGTCAGCGAAATTAACTGACTTCTGATAAACATTAAGTTTTTCGAATGCGAAAGCCACGGCATTTTCCTTTTGAGAGTAGAAAGTAGTGAGTAGACCGCAGTAGAGGGTTTTACGCTGTCGAAACACCATTATTGTCTGCGCAGCAGACAACCTGCTCTACTTTCTACTCTCGCCTCTTTACTGCTCTCCGATTTTTCGGGCAAAAGCCCGAAAAATCGGGGCGACAGGACTTGAACCTGCGACCTCGTGACCCCCAGTCACGCGCGCTAGCCAAACTGCGCCACGCCCCGATGACTGGGTCATTGTAGATGTAGCTGCCGGCAAAGTCAAACGCAAAAGTCAAACCCTCATAGCTGCAAGCTACGCTTTATATAGGCAACAGTATTCTGAAATGCTTTGCTCTGTTGAAAACAGTCGCCAACGTCATTTCGAGCGAAGGCCTCGCAGAGGCCGAAGCCGAGAAATCTATTAAACCTGTCCCCAGCGCAGCCGAGGGAAAAACAGATTTCTCCACTTCGCGATGCTGCGCATCGCTCCGGTCGAGATGACAAGTTTTCAACAGAACAAACGGCTTCTGCAAAATTTTTTGAATTTTTTTAGAAACTTCTTGACAAAGTTAGGCAAGACTAACTATATTGGGAGTAGCTTACTTATAAAGGTATTGGTAAACAGGGTTTATGGTTTCAGCAGGAAGCAATAATTTAAGTGCCTCTTTGGAAGATTATCTTGAGGCCATCTTCAATCTGGCCGGCGAGTCTAATGTGGCCCGCAGTAAGGACATAGCAAATTTGCTCGGGGTATCCAGGTCCTCTGTTACCGGTGCCTTACGGGTTCTGAAAAAAAAAGGGCTGGTCAATTATGAGCCATACGATTTTGTTACGCTCACCAGGGCTGGTCAAGCTGCCGCAGCCGAAGTTGTCCGAAAGCATAATGTCTTGAAGTCTTTTTTTGTCGATGTGTTAGGTGTCGAAATAGATATTGCCCAGCGGGCCGCTTGCAAAGCTGAGCATACGCTTGGGCCGGAGGTTATTACAAGGCTTTTGTGTTTTATTGAATTTGTAACGCAGAGCGGCAGAAATGGTTGTGATTTAGCGGAGGAATTTAAGCGGTTTTGTAAAAACGGGTTGTAAAACAGCGATTCTCCGAAGGTTCTTTGCAATATGAATGTATACTCATATATAGAAGGGGGCGGACAGCTTGGTCCAGATTATTACTAATCTAATCGGAATATTTAAGCCGAGAGTAACTCGCTGCGCCGAGGAGGGCAGGCAAAGTTTTAAAGATTTAGATACGGTTGCTATCGTGGGCAGCCCCAATGTCGGTAAAAGCGTTATTTTTAATGCACTAACGGGTAGATATGTGACGGTTTCTAATTATCCCGGCACTACTGTTGAGGTCTCAAGGGGCAGGGGCAGATTTGATGGCAAAGATTATGGCATAATAGATACCCCCGGCGCCTATTCTCTTTTTTCTATAACTGAAGAAGAGAGGGTGGCCAGGTCCATTTTTTTGGAAGAGCGGCCCAAAGTTGTCGTTCAGGTTGTGGACGCCAAGAATTTAGAAAGAATGCTGCCCTTTACCTTCCAGCTTATTGAGGCGGGACTTCCTTTGATATTGAATTTGAATATTATGGATGAGGCGGAAAAGCTGGGCTTATCCATAGATGTAGGGAAACTTCAACAGCAGTTAGGAATTCCCATTGTTGAAACCATAGCGACTAAGGGCAAAAACATAGATGAGCTTAGAAGAAGAATTGCTTCTTATAGCCCAAAGAATCTGAAAAGTAACATTGTCTCTTACGACAAAGATATAGAAAAAGCTTTAGAAAAAATAGAGTCGCATCTTACATTCGAATATCGGTTATCTAAACGTTCGATAGCGCTGCTTCTGCTTTTAGGGGACCAAGAACTCATCGAGGTTGTATCAGCTGAAGAAAAGGATAATTACCGTAAAATACAAAAGGTCGTGGATAAAACCAGAGGCAAATATTCTCACCCTTTGAATTACGTTATTACTGTAGAAAGGCAGAAGGTGGCAAGCGAATTTTGCGATAGGGTTATTTCTCTTGGGAAAATACAAAAGGCCGGCTTTAGAGAGAAGCTAAGTCAGCTTACTATGAATCCCTGGACGGGATTTCCTTTATTTCTTCTTATTATTTTCGGCTTTTATGAATTTGTGGGTGTATTTGGCGCACAGACCTCCGTTGATTTTTTGGAAGAGACTGTGTTCGGAGAATATATCAATCCCTTTGTGACCAGGTGGGTTTGTTCTATTATTCCCTGGCAAGTGCTACAGGAGCTTTTTGTGTACGACTACGGAATAATCACGCTGGGGGTAAGATATGCCGTAGCGATAATTCTGCCGATAGTAGCTACGTTCTTTATCGCTTTTTCTATTATTGAAGACACCGGCTATTTGCCGCGGCTGGCTATGCTCATTGACCGTGCCTTCAAAAAAATCGGTCTTAATGGAAGGGCGGTAATACCGATTGTCCTGGGTTTTGGCTGTGATACTATGGCGACAATGGTAACCAGGACCCTGGAGACGAAAAGAGAACGGATTATCGCATCCATACTTTTGGCTTTAGCTGTCCCCTGCTCAGCGCAGTTAGGTGTGATACTGGCGCTGCTGGCCGGGAATGCCAAGGCATTATGGATTTGGATTGCAGTTATGTCATTTATCTTTATCTTTATCGGCTATCTGGCCTCGAAGGTTATGCCGGGTGAAAAGCCCCTGTTTTATATGGAGGTTCCCCCTCTGAGGTGGCCGAAGCTTTCCAATATATTCACCAAGACCTACACTCGTGTGGAATGGTATTTCAAGGAGATATTTCCCTTATTCATTCTTGCGAGTATTTTTATCTGGCTTGGTAAGATTACCGGCCTCTTCGAAGTTATAGTAAGATTATTGGAGCATCCTGTGCAGTGGATAGGTTTGCCGAAAGAGTCAGCGGTGGCATTTCTATTCGGGTTTTTCAGAAGGGACTTTGGTGCCGCCGGGCTTTACGACCTGAAAAATACTGGAATACTCACAGGTGTTCCTTTGGTTGTATCGGTAGTCACTTTAGCCCTTTTTCTTCCCTGTATCGCCCAGTTTTCTATGAATATTAAAGAAAGAGGTCTAAAGACAGCCCTTCTTATGGCCGGCTTTATCTTTCCCTTTGCTTTCCTGGTGGGGGGATTGTTAAACTTGATATTGGTTGGGTTGGGGGTTAGTCTATGAAGTGTCCTTTATGCGGATTGGAGTTTGACGAGAAGCAGGCTCAAAGGGCCTGTAGGGGCTGTATTATTGCCAAATCCTGTAACTTAGTAAAATGCCCGAATTGTGGCTATGAATCGGCTCTGGAGTCAAAGCTGGTCAAGAGAATAAAAGAATGGAGAGATAAGAGAAGATGAAGTTATCTGATACAGCAGAAGAGATTTTGGAGACCCTGTGGATTTCCCAGGAGGAGAAAGGCAATATTGAAACAAGCTTGAAGAAGATAGCCCTGGACGGCAACGCCCTCTTGGAACTTACAAAGATAGGATATATATCCGTGGAAAATGATAAAATAAGACTGCTTGATAAAGGCAAAGAATATGCTCAAAGCACTGTTCGTCGGCATAGACTTGCCGAGCGGCTTATGGTTGATATCCTCCAGCTTAAGGCGGATTTGGTAAATAAGACCGCCTGTCAGTTTGAGCATATACTCCAGCCGGGAGTGGAAGAGAATGTTTGCGTATTATTAGGACATCCCAAGCTCTGCCCCCATGGAAAGCTGATTCCTCGAGGCAAATGTTGTTTGGAATCGAAATGGATAGTAGAAGCAAGTGTAAAGTCACTGACTGCCCTGAATCCAGGGCAGGCAGGCAAAGTTGCTTATATTCACACCGGCGATGATAAAAAATTGCAGAAGCTTATGGTTATGGGGGTGCTGCCGGGTATGGGGATTTGCCTTTTGCATAAACTGCCTTCATACGTATTTCAGATTGGCCATACTCAGGTGGCTGTAGATAAAGAGATGGCAAGTGATATCTACGTAAGATTAGAGAAGTAGAAGCCATCCCCAAACTTCGGTTAATTTCCCCCGTTGCCCAACCATCCATTCATTAGAAAAGCTAAATCTGCCCAGTCCACATCCCCGTCATGCTCAAAGTCAGCCCCCGCGCACCAATCCGGATATTCACATCCCGTATTAAGCCAATATTGTGTCAACACGGCAAAGTCAGCAAAGTCAACCCAATCATCGCCCGTCAAATCCCCCGGCACGCGTTCCGGTATCGTCTGAGAAATCCACCACGCATAAGAGCTGACACGCACCGCGTCTAAGCTGTCGGGTGGGTTGAACCAGCTCTCTCCATCATGGTCGGTAACCCCTCGCGACAGGCCGGCAACTTTCCACTTATTGCCGTCATAGATGAACCATCCACCGCCGGAATCCCACTCTGCCATTGCCGCCTCGTACGGCTGCGCACCCTGCACACCGTACCCATCGAAGTCGGCTATAATTACGTCCGAAATGCGACCGACGATGTCTTCGACATTTCCTGTCCCGTTGACCTTGTTCTGGCCCCAGCGCTGTGTCTGATTGCTGCTTCCTGACCAGGTGTAACCGTATGATTCGAGCAGGATGCCCCGACCTTTGCCATAGCCGCCCATTACTATCTCTTTGTTAGTCTCATTGGTATATTCGTAAATGCCGACGAAACTTGTCAGGTTTGCGCCGTAAAGTTTTGCTATTCGCAGATCAACCGTATCACAATTCCAAATCTCGGTAACAATATAAGTATTACCGCCGATATCCACGTATGTATCGACACCGCCACCCTGATGCCGTGTCGTTATTACACAGTTCGATGACACCGCTACGCAGGAGGCGTTACTTCCCCATCGTCCAATCACGTTGGGGTCGGGCCTGTCCGTCCAGTTCGCCAGGTTCGGCTCGCCGTCAGGATGCAAAACAATACCTAAAGCCGGCCCAGTCCCATAAAATAAAAACGTTGCTGCAAGCAGCGCATATATTAAACTTTCCTGTGCTCTATACTTCATAGCTTTAGTTTGATACAGCAACTCGTATTTATAACGGCCGTTCCAGCTTATTATAGCCATTCCCCCCATGTTCTTGCCCAGACACTTAGAACGCACCATAAAAGAAAGCTGTGTGAAAGTTTGGTGGTGCCCCTCCTCTGCCAGATCACCCATCCACCTGTTTCCCTCTTGGCTTCGGTAGCCAGTGCTCGATATTATAACAAATTTACCCAATTAATAGTAGAAAAAAACACAGGCGGGCTTACCCAATTTCCTGACGGTCTTGCCTGAACCATTCAGCAAACCTTGCCAGCCCCTCTTTGAGGCCTGTCCGGGGTCTATATCCCAGTTCTCTAACAGCTTTAGTGACATCTGCATACGTACGTTCAACATCGCCCGGCTGAGGGGGCAAATATTCTTTGGTTGCCTTTTTGCCAAGTGCCTTTTCAATTTCAGCGATTAAATCATTAACCGTTATCGGTTGTGATTCACCGAGATTATAGATATTAAAGCCGGAACATTTTTGCATTGCTGCAACTGCGCCGTCGATTATATCATCAATGTATGTGAAGTCCCGCATCATAGTGCCATCGCCATAGACCGTGACAGCTTTTCCCTGTTCGATAAATTTGGCGAATTTGTGGATGGCCAAATCCGGCCTTTGCCGGGGGCCGTAAACCGTGAAGAAGCGCAGACAGGTTATAGAAATTCCGTAAAGATGGTGATATGTATGACAGATAAGTTCGTCGGCCTTTTTAGTTGCAGCATAAGGTGAGATTGGAAAGTCAACACAGTCGTCTTCGGAGAACGGCGTTTTTTCATTGTTGCCGTAAACGCTTGAACTTGACCCGAAAATAAACCTGGCTGTTTTATGCTTTTTAGCAGCTTCGAGTAAGACGAGCGTTCCGTTTATATTGACATCGGCATAGAGCAACGGCTGTGCGATTGACGGCCGAACGCCGGCTCTGGCGGCCAAATGCACAATTATTTCGATACCGTCGCCGATCGCTTTGTCCATAGCGTTACTATCACGAATATCAGCTTCAACGAGTTGGAAATTTTTATTTTTGAGACAGTCGTTAATATTCCGGCGTTTGATTTGGGGGTCGTAAAAATCATCGAAATTATCGAGCCCGACCACCTCGAAATCTTCTGCAAGAAGTCGTTCGCATAGATGTGAGCCGATGAAGCCGGCGGCTCCCGTAACAAGTGCTTTCATATTATCTTAACCTTGTTTTAAAACACAGCGTGTGGTTTTCCCATTATGCCGAATAGATAATGACAGCTCCGATGGCCAGAGGTATTAACACGGTAACCCGGAGCAATATAACCGAACGTTTTTGCCACCAGCTAATATATGTTTTACATCTTTCAGCGCCCATTGTAAATACCAGCAATCCCGATATCAGGAAAAGAACACCAAGAGTGAATATCACCCAGAACTGCCTGCATTCACCGGCTCCGAGCAGAAAAACAATCGCCAACACAAGCCGTATCAGGCCTGCAAGATATATACGCTTACCCTTTTTGAAGAATTCCATTACTCGCTTCATAGCATCGGGCTTCAGCAGGTACACAACCGCGATAACAACAAAAACTATACCTGTAATTTTGATGACAAGGTTCATAGTTTTTACCCTTTTTATTTTCTTCCGATACTGTGGTATTCAATTCCTGCTTTTTTAACTATATCTGGATTGTATAGGTTTCTGCCGTCGAAGATGACGGGTTTGTTTAGTTTTTTTGCGATAACATCGAAGTCGGGGTTCCTGAATTCCTGCCAATCGGTGAATATAATCAGTGCATCGCTGTTTCCGAGTGCGTCATATCCGTTTTGGAAGGTCTCGATTTTGCCATCCAGAGCCGCCAATGCCGCCGGGCCGGCTTCCGGGTCATAAGCCTTTATCGACATCGACCGGTCGAGTAATTTCTTTATACAATAAATTGCCGGCGATTCTCTCACATCATCGGTTTTTGCCTTGAAGGCCAGTCCCCAAACAGCCAGTACGGTTTTGTCTTCTCGGCCGGCAAAATAATCCTTAATGCGTTTTACAAATCGATCCTGCGAATTTATATTTACCTGCTGCACTGATTTGGCTATTGTCATTTCAACTCCGTTTTCGGCGCCGGTATGAATCAGCGCCCGAATATCTTTGGGGAAGCAGCCGCCGCCAAAGCCGACACCTGGGAACAGAAAGGCCCGTCCAATTCGTGAGTCGCTGCCGAGGCCGGCTCTTACCTGTTCGATGTCTGCACCGATTCTTTCACACAGTGCCGAGATTTCATTCATAAACGAGATTCTCGTTGCCAGCATCGTATTCGCTGCGTATTTGGTCATTTCAGCAGAGACAGGGTCCATAAATAATATCCGGTTGCCTCTTCGCATAAACGGGCCATATAGCTGGGACATTTTCTCCATAACAGCAGGATTGGTTGTGCCGATGATTATTCTGTCCGGGCGCATAAAATCCTCAACGGCGGCCCCTTCTTTGAGAAACTCCGGATTACTGACATAATCGAATGGTATTTCTGTTTTGGATTTTATAATGTCCGTTACCTTCTTGTGCGTACCTATCGGCACAGTGCTTTTTGTTGCGATAATTCGATAGCCGTTGAGGTTTTCGCCTATTTTGCCGGCGACCGAAAGGATTGCTGATATGTCTGCCGAGCCGTCCGGCGTTGACGGAGTGCCGACCGCAAGGAAGATAATAAGCGAATTGTCCACGCCGTATTTCAAGTCGGTTGTAAAGTGCAGTCGGCCGAGCTTTTCGTTATGTTTGACCATTTCGGCCAGGCCCGGCTCATAAATAGGAATTACCCCGTTTTTAAGGTTTGTGATTTTCTCGCTGTCTTTATCCACGCAAAAACAATCGTTACCAGCTTCGGCCAGGCACGCAGCCGTAACCAATCCGACATACCCGACCCCAACTACGCAAATCTTCATTTTATCAGCTCCTGTTATTCAATTATCGATGATTTCTATTACATCAGTGTCTATCTCAACGCTTGCCGCCTGGCCGAGCATATTTATCTGTAGAACCAGCCGTGTGTCGGTTTTTGTTCTAACCACGATGCCCTGCAAATCGGCTAAAGGCCCTGTTGTAACCTGGCAGCGCTGTCCTGCTTTGATATACCGGTGTGGCACCAGAGTAGCGCCGGCTCGAAAAGCCTGCTCAACTTGTAACAGATCCTCAAGCAGTTTCTGCTGGTCTTTGACCTCGATTAGATTTGCTACACGATTGGTTCGCAGCACTTCAACCCGCTGGTTCTCATCGCCGCAAAAAAACAGATACCCGCTGAACAACGGCAGAAGCGAGCGTGTTTTTCTGCCCATTCGCCGCTGAACCTTCCAGTTCATAGGGAGAAAGTAGCTGATATCTTTGCGAATCAAATCGTGTGCCAGGGCTTTTTCATTTCTGCTTTTGGTATGAGCAACCCACCACAGGCCGGCAAAATCACAGATGGATTTTTCTTCAGGCCAGATAACCGGTGGATTTTCGTCTGGTTTAAGCAACCTTGTGCTCCCGTGTTCTCATTTTGCGACAAGTCACAAAATGTGGTCTCTCTAATTTGATTCGTAAAATTTAAGTACCGTCTCAGCGACGTATTCAATTTGCTCTGGTAGAAGTTCAGGATAGACCGGTAGCGACAAAACTTCGCCGCAGAGCCGTTCAGCGGCAGGCAAATCGCCTTCTTTGTAGCCAAGCTCACTGAAGCAGTCCTGCAGGTGTAATGGCTTTGGATAAAAAACCGCTGAGCCGATTTCGTTTTCAGCCAGGAACTTTTGCAGCCGGTCTCTTTCGGGTACGGCAATAGTATATTGATGATAAATACTGACGTTGTTCGAATCAATCTTTGGCGTCCTGACTTCTGAGGCGGCGAAGATATTGTCATAGAGTACGGCATTTTGTCTTCGTTTTTCATTCCACTTGTCGAGATATTTAAGTTTCACGTTTAAGACTGCCGCCTGGATACTGTCAAGGCGGAAGTTACCGCCGATTGTTTTATAGGAATATTTTGCATTTTCTCCGTGAGTGCGGAGGAGTTTTATTTTTTCGGCAAGTTTTTTATCGTTGGTTGTCACCAGTCCCCCGTCTCCGAAACCGCCGAGATTTTTAGTTGGGTAAAATGAGAAGCATCCTAAACAGCCGAAATTGCCGCACTTTACCCCGTCTTGTGTTGCGCCTATTGCCTGTGCAGCGTCTTCGATAACGGCAAGGTTGCGGCGTTTGGCAATTTCCATAATGGGCTTCATTTGAGCGGGCTGGCCGAACAGATGCACCGGTATAATCGCTCGTGTTTTTTCAGTTACTTTTTCTTCGATACCGCCGGTGTCAATGTTGTAAGAGCCGGGTTCGATATCTACGAAAACCGGCTTGCCGCCGAGTCTGGCGATAGCGCCGGCTGTGGCGAAGAAGGTAAAGGGAGTAGTTATAACCTCGTCTCCCTGTTTTATTTCCAATGCCATTAAGCTGACAAGCAGTGCATCTGAACCGCTTGAGACTGCAATTGCATATTTACTGCCGCAGTATGCAGCGATATTCTCTTCGAATTCTGCAACGGCCGGTCCCATAGCGAACAGTTGGCTTTCGCAGACCTGTTTTATTGCCCGTACAGCTTCGCTTTTGTACGTGGTGAATTGGGCCTTCAAATCAAAAAATGGCACCTGCATTAAATTGCCTCGAAATCTAATTGTGTTTTGTTCGAGATACGCTTCACGCTTCACGGGATACGAGTCATGCTTTTACAATTTTCCTGCGACCTCTGCGAACCGCTGCGGTAGCATTTCGAGTATCGACGACGAGTTTTGCATTTTGAACAATCCAGTTGTAGTCATAATCGCTGTGGTCGGTTGAGATTAGAACCACATCATAGCCGGCTAACATTTTAGCTGACAATTTTTTGCTTCTCATTCCTAAATCGTGCCGTCGCTGCTTATGGGTTTTAGGAATATAGGGGTCGTTGTAGTCAACCCTGGCTCCTTTTTGGCCCAGCAGTTCAATCAGTTCTATCGAGGGAGATTCCCGCAAGTCATCGATATCTTTTTTATATGCCAGTCCCAACACAAGCACTTTTGCGCCTTTCATGCTTTTTTTGTGTTCGTTTAGCGCTTCCATCGTTTTTGTTACGACGTAGTGTGGCATATTGGTATTGATTTCACCTGCCAGTTCGATAAATCGTGTCGGCATACCGTACTGCCGTGCCTTCCATGTCAGGTAAAACGGGTCGATTGGTATGCAGTGGCCGCCAAGACCAGGGCCGGGGTAGAACGCATTGAAGCCGAACGGCTTGGTGCTCGCCGCCTTGATAACCTCCCAGACGTCGATACCCATTTTGTCGAAGACCATTTTTAGTTCGTTGACCATAGCGATGTTTATACAGCGGTAAACATTTTCAAGAATTTTTGCGGCCTCGGCTGCTTCGAGACTGGATACGGGGACTGTTTTAACGATGGCGGTGTTGTAGAGTTTGCAGGCCATATTACGGCATTTGTTAGTCAGGCCGCCGACCACCTTGGGGATAGTTTTGGTTGTAAAGTTTTTATTGCCCGGGTCTTCGCGCTCCGGCGAATATGCCAGGTGGAAATCTTTGCCTGCTTTTAGGCCGCTGCTCTCAAGTATTGGAGCAGCCAGTTCGCGGGTAGTGCCGGGGTATGTTGTGCTTTCAAAGATAACCAGCTGTCCGGCCCGAAGGTATTTGGCAATCGTTTTACTGCTGCTGATGATAAACTGCATATCCGGCTCACGGTTTTGTGTTAGTGGAGTAGGTACGCAAACCAGTATGGCATCGACGGTTTCCAGACGGGCCATTTCGGTCGTAGCGTTGAACAAGCCGGTCTTTACCATTTGTTTAACCTGTGAATGAGGAATGTGTTTAATAATGCTTCGGCCGGAATTCAAAGTCTTGACCTTTTTCTCGTCAATATCAAAGCCGATTACTTTCAGGCCTGCTGAAGTAAACTCTCTTACCAGAGGCAAACCGACATAGCCGAGTCCCAAAACGCCAACGGTAACCTTTCTGTCTTTGATTTTTCTTTCCCATTCTGTCATAAATTATGTCCTCACTGCCAATTTTGGAGCAGTCAGTTTAAATGCGTATCGCCAAAAAGTCAAAGGAATTGCCCATCAAACCAGTTGACTATTTTCGATTGACTATTTATCATTGTTTAAAACTAAACGGGATACGAGATGCGAAATACGAAATTGAGTGTTTTATTCACCTGCATTGGCAGACGTGTCTGCCTGCTCAACAGCTTCGCTGCAGCGGCAAGACAGTTGAAGATAAACGCAGCGTTTCTTGGCACGGATACCACCGAGCTTAGTTCCGCCTTTCAATTATGTGATAAGGGCTTTTTGGTTAAGCCCACAACGCACGCCGGTTATATCAGGCAACTGTTAACGATTGTCAAAACCAACAGGGTAAAACTGCTCATCCCGACTGTTGATTTGGACTTGAAACTTCTTGCTCATAACAAGCCGAAATTCACTGCGATGGGCTGTCGTGTGCTTGTCTCAAGCCCTGACGTGGTCGATATTTGTCAGGACAAGAGAAAAACCTATCGTTTTTTGCTCAAGAACGGTTTTGATACCCCTGTTACTATGAGTATTCGAACCGCACTTTCAAAAAAGAAACTCAACTGGCCTTGCTTTCTTAAACCGTGGGACGGTTATGCCGGCAGAGGAAATGCCGTCGTGAACAATCGCAAAGAACTGTTATTTTTTGCCGGTAAAATACCGAACGTCATTTGCCAGGAATTTATCGAGGGTACTGAATATACCTGCGATGTATATGTTGACTTCAGCTTGAAGGTCCGTTGTGTTGTTCCGAGAAAGCGCATCGAGGTAAGAGCCGGCGAGGTGAGCAAGGGGCAGGTATTAAAGCATCCGTTCATTATGAGCGAGGCCGCAAGATTGGTTGAAAAGCTCGGCGCCGGGCCGGGCGTTATAACCTTGCAATTGTTTCTGACTGACGATAACAGGGTAAAGTTTATTGAGGTAAATCCGCGCTTCGGAGGCGGCGTACCGCTGTCAATCAAGGCAGGCGCCAATTTTCCAAAATGGATATTACGGGAGCTAATCGGCGGGAAAGCAAATATTCGTTTCGATGGCTTCAGGGACAAATTAATTATGCTTCGCTACGATGGTGAAGTCTGGTTGTGAGTTCGTAGTTATGGGTTCATAGTTCATAAACCACGAACAATAAACTACGAACAATGAACTACGAACAATGAACTACGAACAATGAACTAAATTATGATATTTGATGATATAATTGGTCCGGCCAGGCCGGCTACATGGGTATTTCGTTTTTGGCCTGTATTGGCGGCCTCTTTTGTTGGTTCGCTGGGCGCTACCTGGCTGTGCAAGAAGATAGCCATAAAATTCGGAATTGTTGACAGGCCTGACGATCTGGTCAAAACACATAAAGAGCCTGTAGCGTATCTGGGCGGCATCGGCATGCTCATTGGCTTAACAGTTGGTGTGTTGGCAGGCATTGGCTGTTTGAGAAACGAGGAATTTTTCAGCCCGGCGTTGATATGGCTGCTGGGAATACTGGCTGGCGGCGCGATAGCGTGTTTTGTCGGCCTCGCCGACGATATACTTGATATAAAGCCGATGCAAAAAATTCTCGGCTGCTGCTTAGCTGCCGTTATTCTGCTTCTGGTAGGTATCGTGCCGAACCTGCATCAGATTACAGACCCCTTAAATTTGACGATGCCCCATAATCTTGAAAAATTATTGGAAGTTTTGATTGTGATTTTTTTTGTACTTGGCGCAACGAATTCATTAAATCTACTTGACGGACTCGACGGACTTTGTGCTGGTGTGACAGCGATTATTACCGCTGCTATGCTGCTTTTATCAATACATCTGGCGACCTGGGGGTTCAGTGAAGTCGGCGACCCTGTGCGGATTATAATTTGTCTTGGTCTTGTAGGGGTTGTCTGTGGCTTTTTGCCTTTCAACCGGTACCCTGCCAAGATATTTATGGGCGACGCCGGCAGTATGCTGCTGGGTTTTATGATAGCTTCGCTGATGATTTTATTTGCCGAGCAAATTCCACGATGGTGGATGGCTTCTATAGTTGTTTTTGGCCTGCCAATTCTCGATACTGCGGTGGCGCTGGCCAGGAGATTACTTAATCACAGACCCTTATTCGTTTCTGATCGCGGCCACATTTACGACCAGATGGTCGATAGGGGAATGCCTTTGAAAAAGACCGTTAGGGTTTGTTATGTGCTCGCCGCTGTTTATGCCGGTATTGGCCTGGTAATGAGCCAGATAAGAACAAAATATGCTGCGGTTGTGTATGTTTTGGTTTTTGTGGTCTCAGGCCTGATTGTATGGCGGAAAGATTACCTGAAAATGGAAGGTCTGCGAGGAGCCGTTCGTAAAAAAGAGTGAAGAGTGAAGCGAGATACGAGATGCGCTTCACGAGATGCGCTTTATTGGTTAAATGGTTATCGTTAAGTATTGTGTATCGTCAGCAAACCGTATTGCTCCTTCGTAGGCAGCGGGGACAAGTAAGCAGTCGCCAGCCCTGAATTCAACGCAGGTCCCATCTGTTCCCAGGATTGTTCCAAAGCCGGCTAAGAAAATCTGCGTTTTCATTTTACCCGGCGAGAGGAGCAGTTCGCAGTTTTTGGCCTGGTGTCCTTTATCTATCTTGAAGTATTCACAATCTACCAGCCGACCCACCGTTGTTACCGGAAGATTGTCACTGGAAGCATCGAAGTGAATGCTTTCCATCGCTTCTTCGATGTGTAACTGCCTGGGTTTACCGGCTTCGTTGACTCTGTTCCAGTCGAAAACGCGGTACGTCGTATCCGACGGCGTTTGAATCTCAGCTATTAACAGACCCGCTCCGATACTATGAGCGGTGCCGGCCGGGAGGAAATGGCACTGTCCGGCCTCGACGGATACTTTCTCCAGCATCTCGGCGGCACGGCCTTTTTTTATTGCTTCGGCAAATTTTTCTTTGCTTACGCCCTTTTTTAGCCCTTTATAAATTACCGCACCGGCTGCAGCGGATATGACATACCAGCACTCGGTTTTAGATTCTCCCTTGCCCATTCGCCGGCAGGTCTGTGGGTCGGGGTGAACCTGCACGCTCAGGATATCTTCAGCGTCCAGAAGTTTAATCAGCAGCGGAAAAGGCCCTTTGAAATTTTCATCGGACGTTATTTTTTTCGGATATTTTTCAATTACCGAGCCAAGAGTTTGTCCTGCCAGTTCGCCGTTTGCGATTACGGATTTATCGTTCGGCAAATCGGCTAATTCCCAGCTTTCACCGATTTTTTCACCTGCCGGTATATCCTTATCGAAGAAGTCTCGCAGTTTCTGACCGCCCCATATTCGCTGTTTGTAAATCGGCCGAAATTTCAAAGGATACACCTGCATAGCGGGCATTATAGTGGTGACGGAGTAGTTTGTCCAGACGTGAGTTTGAAGGAAATTACGGCTACAGGTTCGGATTGCAGTCCACCGATTATTTATGCGAATGCGGATGGCTGTGTCGGCCGTGTCCCGTGCACGGCTCTGTCAGTTCGAGGTCGGACTTGACGAACAACAGCGGGAAAACGATATCGCTGATGCAGCAGGGCAGCCAGACGGCGATGAAGAGTATAGCGAAAATAGCGAGGGTTATACCAAAAGTTATATCGTCGGCGGTGTTCATCAGGATGTGGGACGATGACGCCCAGGTACTTATAAGCACGTGTGCGGCGTGGGGGAATTTTGTTCGTGGTATGAGGTATGCTATAAGAACGCCGAGCAGGGCGGCGGGATTAACTATGTACCAGTCCTCGATAAAGCCGAGATGGAGCTTAGGCCTGGGGTTGTCGGAATGGTCGTCGTGGTCGGCGTGCAGGTCTGTGTGGGCAGCGATGTGCAGGCCGAGGAGACTTTCGCCGATATATGGCACTACAGAGTCGCTCAGGGTTGCAATGCCAATTGAGCCGACATAGCCGACGACAAGGATAAGGGCAAAGCTTTTGGCTTTTTTGTGCAGTGCGAAAATCGAAGCGGTAACCATAGCGCTTAGCAGTACATGGCTGGGGTGGAAGATGCTGAATAACGTACTGGCGTGGGGTTTGCTCAGGTTTTTGAAAATGAGCATGAAAGCTATGCCCGTTAATGCTCCAAAAATGGTGAACGGGGCGTGGCCCTTTAGTTCTGCGAGTATGTGTTTTGCTTTTTCTTTTATGGACATTTTTTAATCTCGCCTTTATTTAGCTGTAAAAGCCGTTGCAGATTTTAGCCCAAGTGGGTAAATTATCATAAATCGAATGAGAATTATAGAAACAATAACGGATTCTGAGAAGGTAAAAAAAGGCTGTGTGCTGACTATCGGCAATTTCGATGGCGTCCACATCGGCCATCAGGAAATCTTAACCACTGCCGTTCAAATCGCAGCCCAAAGGTCAACGGAACTGGTTGTAATGACTTTTGAGCCGCATCCTGTTGCTGTTTTGCATCCGGAAAAAGCACCCGGTGTATTGACGCCGTTAGGGCTTAAAGAGCGTCTACTGGCCGAATTCGGCGTTGACTGCCTGGTCGTCTTAAAAGACAGCGCTGAGTTACTAAATCTTTCGCCCCGGGGCTTTGTGGACGAATTTTTAATGAAAAATATTCAGCCGGCGGTGGTAGTGGAGGGCGGTAATTTCAATTTCGGTTACGGCCGAAGCGGCGATGTACAGACGCTTCGTGAGTTGGCCGCTCAGCGGGGCTTTGAGGTTGTAATAGTGCCGGCCAAACAACTATTGCTCTCAAGCGGGGAAAATGTTGCGGCCTCCAGTTCATTGATTCGCAATTTACTCGAAAAAGGCAGGGTTGCCGATGCTGTGAAAGCTTTGGGCAGGCCTTACCGGCTGATAGGTAAAACCGTGGCAGGTAAGGGCAAAGGCAGAGAGCTGGGTTTTCCCACGGCGAATATAGAACCGGCAGAGCAAATCATTCCCGCCGAGGGTGTTTATGCCGGCTTCGTTGAGATTGGCCGAAATTATGAGCAGGTCTGCAAAGCGCATAACAAGTTACCTGCCGCCTTGAGCATTGGCAGGGCAAAAACATTTATAACCGACCATTCCATGCTGACCGAGGCGCACATTCTTAAAG
>CAJVYK010000002.1 GCA_913009865.1 uncultured bacterium | reverse complement strand
GATACTGATAGGCATCCCGCCATTCGAGCGGGTTTCGTTCATTATTGATAAGATACGCAGGAAAGAAATCACTATCGTAAACATTCGCAGGCAGAACAACTGCACGCAATCGGCGATTGATTTGATAGCTTCCGGCAAAGCCGACGTTGATTTTATGATAACTCACAGATTCGAGCTTGAGCGAACTAAAGAGGCCTTCGATATGGTTGCCGGCTATCGCGACGGGGTCATCAAGGCACTGATTGAATTTTAGCCACGAAGCGAACAAGGAATAATGAATCTCGAACAGGGAATTTTGAAATTTGTAATTCAACATTCACATTCGTGGTTAAAGAAATAAAAACAGAAAAACAATTAGTGAAAATTCGTGAGAATTCGTGGCTAAAGAGATAAAAAATAAAAAAGCAAGCATCGTCAGTATAGGCAATGAGATTCTCAGCGGTCAGACAATAGATACTAATGCATCCTGGCTGGGCGGAAAGCTTCTTTCAATCGGCATACCTGTTGTCAGCTCCTACACTGTCGGGGATTGTTTAGATGCAATTGTACGGTCATTAAAGTTGGCAAGCGATGATGCTGAGCTGGTTCTGATAACCGGCGGTTTAGGTCCAACTGACGATGATTTGACCCGCCAGGCATTTGCGAAGTTTCTCGGCACCGAATTGCTGCTGCAAAACGAACTTCTGCAAAAGATACAGGATTTTTTCGCTAAGCGGAATTTACAAATGCCTGCGAAGAACAAAATTCAGGCATACATACCAGCCGGTGCAAAGGCACTCATAAACAACCTTGGCACTGCGCCCGGCATTATGGCCGAAGTAAGTGGCAGATTGTTTTTTGTTATGCCTGGCGTGCCGTCGGAAATGAAGCAAATGTTCGAAGAACTGGTTTTACCTGAACTGCTGCAATTGTTAGATGGCCGGGCCGTGGTAGTCAAAAAGTTAAGATGCTTCGGCACAGGTGAATCAAATATAGCAGAGATGCTTGGCAGCCTGATGAACAGAGGGCGGAATCCACAGATTAACTGCACGGCGTCATACGGCGTAATTACCCTGCACATTATCGCAACGGCCGAAGATAGAGACAATCCTGCCCTGAGCGAAGTCGAAGGGGCACAACGGATGGCCGAAAAAGATGAAAAATTACTGACCGAATTGCTTGGAGAGTTGGTTTACGGTACTGGCCGGCAGACTTTGGCCGAAGTGGTGGGTGAAAAATTAGCTCAGCAGAACAAGACACTCGCCGTCGCAGAATCCTGCACAGGCGGCACGTTAGCCAAGCTTCTGACCGATATTCCCGGCGCAAGCGGATATTTCACACACGGCTGGATTACTTACAGCAACGCCGCCAAAATCAGCGAGCTTGGCGTACCGGCCGATTTGATTGAAAATTATGGCGCTGTCAGTGAGCAGACAGCAGCAGCTATGGCCCGCTGTGCCAGAAAGAAGGCTGTATCTGCTTTTGGCATTGGCGTAACCGGCATAGCCGGCCCATCTGGCGGCAGTGAACAAAAGCCCGTCGGCCTGGTATATATTTGTGTAGATTCGGCTAATGGTTGTGAGACTAAGCGCTTTATTTTTTCTCACGCATCCAATCGGGCCAAGCGAAGGGATAGAGACTTCATACGGCTCCAGGCAGCACAAACAGCTCTGAATATGCTCCGGTTAAAATTGCAGATTTGACTACACATCCCAATAATGTTATAATGGATTTTGCCGAAGTTAACAGAATACAGGATAGATATGGCAAAGAAGCGAAGACATTTAGGTGAAATACTTTACAAATCCGGTCTGGTCGAGAAGCAGGCGCTCATCAAGGCGATTAAAACTTCGAAAGCCAGTAATAAACGTCTCGGCCAGGTTCTGCTCGACCTGGGTCTTGTGAACGAAGAGACTCTAACCAAGGCAATCGCCAAGCAATTTGGATTAGAATACGTAAATTTAGATCAAACTACCATTCCGGCTGACGTAGCGAAGCTCATCCCTGAAGACCTCATAAAAAGGCATAGTATCCTGCCGCTGGGTATGAACAACGGCAGACTGAAACTGATTATCAGCGACCCGTTGAACCTGGATATGATGGACGTGATTCGGTTTCGCTTGAATACTGAATTGGACTACTGTCTTGCCTGCCCTTCGAAAATTCGTTCCTACATCCAGGATTCGTTTGACAAAGCAAGCAGAGAAGAAGACGACAAGCTGAAACACAGCATCGACGCAACTGCCGCCGAACTTACCGAGGCCGGCCACGAGTTACAGGCCGAGGCTCTCCGGGCCCAGGCCGCAGGTAGCGGCGATGACGGCCCCATTGTCAAGCTGGTGAATCTCATAATAGATAATGCCTACTATATGCGGGCCAGCGATATCCACATTGAGCCGATGGCCGACAGGGTACGCATAAGATATCGTGTTGACGGTGTCTGTTTGGAAAAAGACAACGTTCCCAAGAACATGCAGGCGCCGATGCTTACCCGCCTGAAAATCCTATCCGGCATGGACATTGCCGAGAAAAGACTGCCGCAGGACGGCCGCATTAAACGTACCATTGGCGACCAGAATATTGATTTCCGTGTTTCAGCTCTGCCGGGCAATCACGGAGAAAGCATGGTATTGCGAATCCTGCGTCCTGATGCGGTCAACATCGGTATTCAGTCTCTGGGTTTTGAACAGGATGATTATGAGCGATTTCAACAGATAATCAAAAGACCCAATGGCATTTTTCTGGTTACAGGTCCGACCGGTAGCGGCAAGACCACAACGTTGTATGCGGCTTTGCAGGAGCTTAACAAGTCGGACAAGAAAATCATCACAGCTGAGGACCCTGTGGAATACAATTTTGCTGGGATGAATCAGTGTCAAATCAGAGAGGATATCGGCTTGACATTTGACAACATTCTCAGGGCAATGCTTCGGCAGGCTCCTAATATTATACTCATCGGCGAAATTCGAGACGGCATTGTAGCCGATATTGCGATTCAGGCAGCGCTTACCGGCCACCTGGTTTTCAGCACATTGCACACCAATGACGCTCTTAGTGCGATTACCCGTCTGATAGATATGGGCGTTAAGCCGTTCCTTGTGGCCAGTTCGATACAAGCCATTATGGCACAGAGACTTGTAAGGGTCATTTGCAACCACTGCAAGGTAATTGATGAAAATCCGGACCCGCACTTTTTACGATTGCTCGATATTACCCCTGAAGATATTGAAAAACATCCCATCTACAAGGGCGCCAAATGCAGTCACTGCCAGGGTACCGGCTTCAGAGGCCGTATCGGTATATTTGAGATGATAGAGCTAAACAACGAAATAAGAGAATTAGCCTTTGCCAAGGCGCCTACCACCGAATTGAAAAAGGCGGCGATAGCAGGCGGAATGAGAATGCTGATAAACGATGGCAAAATCAAAATATTCAAAGGCATAACTACGCCGGAAGAAATCGCCCGGCTTTCGCAAGCGGAAAACGTAGTTCTGGATTAGGCACAATTATAAGTTACTGAGGATTTTCAAATGGCAACAGTTAATATGGATCGCTTATTGGAGGCCTGCATTGCGCAGGGCGGCTCGGATATACACCTTACAGTCGGCAGATCGCCTGTATTTCGGATTCATGGCGGTCTTAGGTCTCTGGAAACAAAGGTTCTCGAGCCTGATGACACGGTTGCTTTAATGAAAAGCATCACACCCGAACGAAATCAACAGGAACTTCAGGAGGAAGGCGGTACCGACTTTGGCTTTGCTTATGGCGATGAAGCGAGATTTCGTGTGTCTGTTTTCAAACAAAGAGGTAATATCACTTTAGTCTTGCGTCTTATCCCGACGAGAATTATGAGTTTTGAGGAAATAGGTTTACCCGAAATTTGTGCCGCTTTGTGCCGCCGGCCGAGGGGAATGTTTTTGGTAACAGGCCCGACCGGCAGTGGCAAAACGAGCACTCTTGCCTCTATGGTGAACTATATTAACGAGAATTTTGACCGTCATATTATAACCATTGAGGAGCCGATAGAATACTATCACAAGCATAAAAAGTCTATTGTTAATCAACGGGAAGTTGGTATCGATGTTCCAAGTTTTGGCGAGGCGTTGAGACGTGTTTTACGAATGGACCCTGACGTGATTTTAGTAGGCGAATTGCGTGACCTTGAGACAATTGAATCAGCCGTAAGAGCCGCCGAAACCGGCCACCTTGTCTTCAGCACATTGCACACGACAAGTGCCGCCGGCACGATTACAAGGATTATTGACGTTTTTCCCCCGAACCAGCAGGAGCAGATTCGTACTCAGTTAAGCAGTAACCTGATAGCGGTTCTCAGCCAGGCCCTTTGTCCTTTAGCCACCGGCAAAGGAAGAATTGCCGCCTATGAGTTTATGGTTGTAACCCCCGCCATTGCCAATCTTATCCGCGAGAACAAGTCTTACCGGATTGATTCGAGTATTCAAACTGGCAAGAAATTAGGGATGCAGCTTCTCGATGAGCACCTCTGGAAATTTTATAATACCGGCAAGATAACTTTAGAGGAGATGCTGGACAAAGCTCGTCAGCCGGGTGCGTTGCAGGACAAGGCCATGGCCAAACTACACGGAACGAAGGCAAAACATTTGAAGAAGGAGGCCGAGGACATGGGCCCGATTTTAAGAACGTAACTGGTATCAAACAACTGGTTTCGCCCTCGAATTTATTTGAGGGGGTTTCCTTTGGGTTTTTCTTATTTGCATCGCAGGGAGTTATCCGGGCGGGGTTATATTTTCACCGTCGCCGGCACGGCGACGTAATACTCACTTCGTAATTCGAAATTCCTTGTTCGATATTGGATATTTTTTTTACTGTCTGACTTCTGGCTTCTCCTATCCGCTATACGCTAACCGCTATTTTTACCCCCTTCCATTTTCCCCTTTACTCTCCAACAACTGTTCTGCATAATATCGCCGTATGAGAAAATCACTTTCACCTCTGCCAAAAGCTTTTAAACTATTAAAGAAGGCTTACATCGACGCCAGATATAAAAAGGATTATAAGATTACAAAGAAGCAATTAGAGTATTTAGCCAAGCGTGTGAAGCTATTGCAAAGATTAACCAAAAAAATCTGCACGGAGAAGATAGAGAGTTTTGCTTAAAAACTCACAAGATTGAAAATCTATTATGGATAAGCAAAAACTGAGATATACGAAGTGTGACTTGTTTCTATTATTTCTCACAGGCTTATTGGCAGGTATTTTAGCTGGAATACTCATAATAATGTTATCTGTAAAGGAAATAGATAAGATTGTTACACTGCTTGTTGGAATTTCGGCATTGCTTGTTAGTGTGGTGATGGTAATTTATCAGATGGAACGCCAGCATAAAGATAATTATCTACTGCAATTATCTAATCACAAAGAAGAACTGAAGTTAAAGGTTTACAAAGAGATTTCAGAGTATGTCAGTTGTGCAATGCAAAGTTATGAAGAAAATCAAATCCTAATTAACTCATTGATGCTACAATATCATAACTGTGTTATTTGCCAAGATGCTAATAGCAATCCATCTCCTAAGATTTATACAAAATACACAGAATTAAGCGATGCTCATTCACGCATGTTACGCTCTCTCGCTCAATTGATGAACAAACTCGCAGAATATGAAATAGTGGATAAGAATATAGAAATATTTAGAACAGCCTTAGCATCTGCGTTTCAATTAATTTCGGAAGCGTATTTAGAATTCCAGAGGCAAATATTCGCTTATTTGCCTCATGACGATTCCAAAGAAAGACAAGAACAATTGGGAGTGAACATTAAACATGTTAAAAGTCCTATCCAGCAGGATCTTGAAGCAATTGAACATAGTTTTAATTCCTATACAGAAGCAAATTTAGAAGGATATTGCTTTGTAAGTGATCTATCAAGAGAAGCACAAAATATACTTCTTGGCAATCTATTCAATAATCAAGTACCGCCAAGAGAACCTTCGGACTCTCACTATGTTGTTGTGACAACAAAACCAGAAGAAATTGAAAGATTGAAATTTTACTTCACAGAGAAAGATGATGATAGCTTGACACAACACCAGAGGGATTTCATGGCCCGATCAAAAAAAGTCGGGAAAACTAGGGGCGAGTCCACCATAGGTGGATAAATATTGAAGAAGCAACGGGAACTTATTATACAGAAAGAAACAGTCTGTCTTTAGGAGTTTTATAGAGACTGGATAATCATTGTTAGGGGAAGAGTAGAAATGACGATCGAGACGATTACTGGTAACCCTTGGTTTTCACTCACGAATATTGTTATCACTACCATTAGCCTTGTTATGGTTTTCGTGTTCTATCGGAAGTCTCGCCGTGAGAAGCTGCCGTACTACAGCGTCGCCCGACAGAGCATCATCGAGAATAGCGCACCATTTCTCCCTGGACTGTCCGTTCACTTCAACGGAGTCGAGCAAAAAGTCATCACCGTTGCCAAAGTTGCCTTTTGGAACCACGGAACTGAGACCATTGTTCGTCATGACATTACACAAGCAAAGCCACTGGTCATTGTTGTTAAGGAAGGGGTTAACGTCCTGAATGCATCGGTGTTGAAGCACACCGATACCGCTAACCAATTCGAGATTGGCAAACCTCAGAGGGATCAGAACGGCCTCACCTCCATTCCCATTACTTTCGACTTTCTCGACCGCGGCGATGGTGCTCTCGTCCAAGTAGTACACAACGGACACGAGAGAACAAGAATCTGGGTTGAAGGCAGAATTAAGGGAGCGCAAGAGCCGTCGCGCCAGAGCTCTCCCACATCCGATCAAAGACATCTCAATCGCATGCTTCGACTGACGAGGTCACGCTCGGCTACAGCTGTCGATATTACCACCTTCCTCGTCATCGGTATCATAGTCATTGTCGGATACATCTGCGTTCCGACTATGCGCCCATTTTTTGCTTTGGTGGCGCTGTTCGTCATATTAGCTCTCCTTGGCTGCTTAATATCTATCGTCGGGCGGAAAGTTCCGGCTGCAATCGATCCCATTGATGAAGAACCCCCTAACAAGAACGTAGACAGCGACAAGCAATAGCCGCGCGGCCACGGTGTTCGCAGCCCGGTCGATGGGCTTTGACCCGGTTTATAGTGAACCATGCAGGGTTCACCACCATAAACCCTACGCGGTTTATGGTACAGACTGTATAATTATTGTTAGGTAGTAAAGGAATCGGAGTATTCATGGCTGAAAGGATGTTAATCGAAAGAAAAATAATACTCTCTAAAAGGTTTCCACCTAGAGTATCAAAAATTACATTCGGTAGATATCAATTACAATCTATTCCATCTATATCAATAACTGATACTGAAGCCGTATTTTCGTTTGATAACACTTTTGAAGATTGTGGTGGTTGTAATCCTGAAGAAGAAGCAAATATAGTAATAAGCTTTTTATCTCTACTTCTTAATTTAAGAGTAAAAAAAGAAGGATTCAGAATTAATTCTATTGATATTCCAATTGCAAGTAGTCAGTACAAACAATTTATTGGAATGTTTATATAATTAGGGACATATAATTATATAATTAGGGACAGCCACCCATTTCTTTCTTATATAATTAGGGACAGCCACCCATTTCTTTCTTAAGTATAATTATATAATTAGGGACAGCCACCCATTTCTTTCTTTGCTACCTTTTACTTTTTACTTTCAATCCCCAGACTACCCAAAACTGGAGCAAAGCGGAAGTCCTGAGCATAGCCGAAGGATTCTAATCAGTCAATTCTAAAACAGCCCGCAGGCCTCCTCAGACGCAATACGCAATACGATATACGCAATACCAAATAAACCCGCAATTTCTTTCAACTAAATACTATTGAACCTCTGCGTTCTTTGCGTTCTCTGCGGTTGATAAAAATCAGTGTTAATCTGTGTAAATTTATGCCATAGGTATCTGTGGCTAAATTATATCCGTTTTTGCTTTTTTTGATTTGTGTTAATTCGTGTCCAAATTTAATTAGGGACAATTTAATTAGCCCCACAGCCACCCATTTCTTTCTTTGCTACCTTTTACTTTTTACTTTCAAACCCCAGACTACCCAAAATTTTTTAATCCGTCAACGCCAAGCTGGCTAAAAAAACCTCTGTGTTCATCTGTGTCTGAGTTTTGTTTTTTGTCTATACGCCATACGCTACCCGCTGTACGCTAACTTTCTTTGTGTCTGAGTTTTGTTTTTTGTCTTTTGTTTTTTTTCGACACAGATTAACACTGATACCCAAGGCACAGGTTTACACTGTTTTTTTCTTTTTTTTAATCTGTGTTCATCTGTGTTCATCTGTGTCTGAGTTTTGTTTTTTGTCTATACGCTAAACGCTACCCGCTGTACGCTAACTTTCTTTGTGGCTAAGTTTTTGTTTTTTTCCTATACGCTAGCTCTGCCACAGGTATCCGCTGCCCGCTATCCTTTCAATCATTTGCGCGTGTATCCGAGAAAAACTTGCTCAAAAAGCATTTATTTTTGCATATTTCCTGCCAATCTCTGTGAATTTTTGCAAATTTTCCAAATTTTTACACATTTTCACCCCCCTTTCCGAGTTTACCTGCGCTTATGATTGAAAAACTTGGGGTTCTGATGTAAGTATTTCTCACCGTAATCAAAGGGTTAAAATGGGCACCTTTTTGCAGTCTTAATAACTAAGTGTCCAGTATGTAATTTATTTGCCGAAAAGGTCTTAATGTTGTATAATGTAAGCTGGCTGGTTGTGAACTGATTTAGGTTAAATTGGTGGTATGGAAAAATGAAAGCGGTAAAAAGTTTCCCTCCTATAGAGCAATTAAGGAGCAGGACCCTTGGCAGAGTGCTCATAAAAATGGGCGTTTTGACTAGGGAGAAGGTCCACGAATGCCTTAAAATCCAGAAGCAGCGGCACGGAGCTATACAAATAGGTCAGATATTTCTTGAGCTTGGCTTGATTGATGAAAAGCAACTTCAGATTGCCCTGGCAGCCCAGCGGGGAATGGAATACATAAACCTGGACGACATCGATATCCCACCCGAGGTGGTCGAGAAAGTGCCGGCCCAAATGGCAAAGACATATCGCATCGTACCACTCGAATATGATAAAGAACAAAACGAGTTGAAAGTTGTACTCGACAAGCCTGATAACTTCAGGGCAACAGACGACTTAAGCACACTGATGGGCTTCAAAGTTACCGCCAAGATTACCGACCCGCCGGCGCTGGAAAACGCTTTGAGCAAGTATTACGAGACACAACAAGAAGAAAACATCAACGAGCTGATAAGCGAAATACAAGACGACAGCTTTCTTGCAGAATACGAGGGCAGAAATCAAAGTATCGACCTGGATGAACTAAAGGAACTATCCGAGTCAAATCCTGTCAAAAAACTGCTGAATCTGGTTCTGCTGCAGGCAATTCGCGATAAGGCCTCAGATATCCATTTCGAACCATTCGAAAATGAATACAAGATGCGCTACCGCATTGACGGCATACTCTACGAAATGATTCCTCCGCCAAAGCATATCGCTGCGGCGCTTAGCTCGCGTATAAAAGTTATGGCAAACCTGGATATCGCTGAGAGACGATTACCCCAAGACGGCCGAATATCACTAACCGTCCAGGGCAATCCAATTGATTTGCGCGTCAGCGTCCTGCCCACAATGTTCGGAGAAAGTGTCGTACTGCGAGTTCTGGACAGAAGCCAGGTCAGCTTGAATTTGGAATCATTGGGGATGAGCAAAGACGACCTTAAATTAGTCCACCAGCTCATTCACAAACCTAACGGTATTGTGATTGTTACCGGCCCCACCGGATGTGGCAAAACTACCACCCTTTACTCGGCCTTGAACGAACTTAACAGCATCGAAACAAAACTAATCACCACTGAAGACCCGGTAGAATATGACATCGACGGTATTATTCAGGTTCAAATGAAAACGGATATTGGACTGACATTCGCAAGGTGCTTACGCTCAATTTTGCGCCAGGACCCCGATGTCGTAATGGTTGGTGAAATTCGTGACCTCGAAACAGCAGAAATTGCGGCACAGGCCTCCCTGACAGGCCACCTGGTGTTCACCACATTGCACACAAACGATGCCCCAAGCTCGGTAGCCCGGCTCTTAGACCTGGGCGTCGAGCCGTTTCTACTTACCGCTACGCTGGAAGGTATTATTGCACAACGATTGGTCAGAAAGATATGCGAAAATTGCAAAACACCATTTGAACCAAGCGAAGCTCAGCTAATGGAACTGGCACTTCTGCCAGAGGACGTCAAAGGCAAGAAGTTCTATTACGGCCGAGGCTGTGACAAATGCAATAGTACCGGTTATAAAGGGCGAATAGCTATTTTTGAGATTATGGTATTCAATGACGAAATGCGGGACCTGATTATGAACCGCGCTTCGACAAATGTTTTGCGGACGGCCGGCCAAAAAGCCGGTATGAGGATGTTGCGCTATAACGGCATGGTTGCAATCTATAATGGGATTACCACCATAGAAGAGGTAGCAAAAGAAACAATTTCAGAAGGTATGTAGTTTGTGGTATGAATCCATAACCGCAAACTCATAAGGAGGTATCCGGGATGCCTGTTTTCAAATATGAAGCTCTGGACTCACAGGGTGTGGGAATAAAAGATGAAATAGAGGCCCTGAGTCAAAAAGAAGCCATAAGCAAGATACGAAATATGGGTTATTTCCCCACCAAGGTCAGTGTACACGGTGCAGGGAAAAAAGCGACGACAAGAGCGACTGCAAGGCCAAAATCCAGGCGAGGCGCCGGCGGCAAGGTCAAAGTCAAACTAATAACCCAGTTCGCAAGACAACTTTCCACATTGCAGGACGCTGGACTGCCCATATTGCGTTCGCTTAGGATTCTTGAGGAACAGCAAAAGGCAGGAACATTCAAGAAGGTTGTTGGTTACGTAGCTGATGATATCGAAGGCGGCTCGACACTCTCGGAAGCACTGGGCAGATTTCCCAAGGCTTTTGACCGGCTGTTTGTCAATATGGTGGCAGCCGGCGAGACCGGCGGCGTGCTGGACCTGATTCTGTCGCGTATAGCTGAATTTATGGAGAAAGCCCAGAAGCTCAAGTCCAGAGTTAAAAGTGCAATGGTTTATCCAATAGTAGTTTTGGGCGCTGCTTTCGTTATTCTTTTGTTGCTGATGAAATTCGTAATACCACAATTTAAGACTGTGCTTGAGGAAATGATAGAAGGCAAATTGAATCCGGTAACAACTACGGTGCTCGGAATAAGCGACTGGATTGCATACGACTACGGATGGGCCGTTCTGCTGGGCATACCGTTTGCGGTAATTTTTCTGCTCAGAACTATAAGGCGGTTTCGCGCCGGCAGATTGGTTCTGGATACCATCAAGTTGAAAGTGCCGATAATCGGCCCGCTTAGCAGCAAGATAGCTGTTACACGGTGGACAAGAACACTGGGAACATTGATTGGCGCCGGAGTGCCTATCCTGGATGCCATTAAGACTTCGAGCGAGACAGCAGGAAACGAAGTTTTTTCCAATATGCTCAACAATGTTCACAATTCCATCAGACAGGGTGAGAGTTTTGCCGGGCCGTTAAAACAGTCCAAAACCGTTGACTTAATTGTTACCAATATGGTTGCCGTAGGCGAGGAAACAGGCGACCTGGACAAAATGCTTTCTAAAGTAGCCGACAACTACGATGAGCAGGTTGATGTGCTGGTTGCCTCGTTAATGTCGCTGCTTGAGCCAATTATGATTCTGGTGCTCGGCGGTATCGTTATGACCATCGTTTTGGCGGTATTTTTGCCGATGATACAAGTTATCACGGGCTTAAGCACTACCGGATAAAAACCAAATAAATAGAACGGCTAATTAACTTTTATTCTATTCAAGGAGAAAGAAATGAAATCAATCGTCAAACAATCCAACAAAAAAGCGGCATTTACCATTGTAGAGCTGCTGACCGTTATGAGTATCATTGTGATTCTCTTCAGTCTGCTTGTGCCGGCTCTGAATATGGTCAGGAGATACGCCAAAAGAGTAAAGCAAAATGCCCAGTTCCACAGCATCGACGCTGCAATGCAGCTTTTCAATAGCGAGTTCGAGGGCTATCCGCCGTCAGGCCAATGGGATTCAACGGGTGCACAGTATCCCGGCGCTATGAAGCTTGCCGAAGCTATGGTGGGCCAGGACTTGTTAGGGTTTAACCCGGATTCACTTTTCAGGGCCGACGGTATAAATCCCGCTCTTACCCCACCGTACGATGACCTGTATCCCAGCCCTTTTAATCCGCAAACAGACCCCGTTCATGCAGCGAACCTGAGAAGCAGAAAAGGGCCGTATCTGCCGGTCGAAGGGGCCAACTTAAATACACTGTACGATTTGTACGGCCCGGGTAACTTCCTGACCTTCAATACTGACCCGAACGGAGGAGTTGTTTTATGCGATGAGTATCCACGCGTAAGAAACAGAACCACAGGGAAAAAAGTCGGTATGCCCATACTCTACTACAGGGCAGATACATCAAAAACCTTACATAAATACTCAGCAGATAACTCAACGAACATCTACAATTGCGATGACAACCTGGACCTTATTGACCTCGGTCTGCCATGGAATATTTTAAGCGTGTTTGACCATCCTATGAGTTCGTTTGGTGGCCTCACACCTGACAATGTTGCGACAGACCCCGGCATATTTTATGAAAAGACGAGGAACAAGAAGATTAGTGCGATGGAAAGACCTTGCCGGTCAGATTCATATATCCTGATTTCCGCCGGATATGACGGTCTGTACGGTACGGATGACGATGTATTCAATTTCGGAAATTAGCCGGGCGTTTTAATGATTACTTAAAGGACGGAGATGATGAAGGAAAAAACAGTTCTTGCAGTGGTGATGATTATGATGCTGTTAGCAAATAAAACAAAGGCCGGCGTTAGCGTGGTTGTAAACGGCAGTTTCGAAGATGACGGCACTACGATAGCAGATATCACGGCAGAAATACCTCACGGCTGGGATGATGTTAATATGCCGTCAAGCGGATTCAGCGGGTCGGTATATGCAGATTGGGCTACTCACGGCGACTACTATTTGAATCTTTACACAAATGCGTACGAAACATTTGCCGCCGGTGAGACGGCAACCATTTCTCAGCAGGTATATCTGGCAGACGTTAATCAAATTATCTTTGACCTAAAACTGGACACTACATACGGCGACCCATGGGATCCGGCGAAACGCACAGCGGTTATACTGATTGACGGAGCGGTGGTCTGGAAGTCAAACAGCGTTGGCTCAGATGTAAGAGATGAGTACTTTGACCAAACTGTCGATGTTAATGGAATATATGATGCAAGTCCACACACATTGGCATTGGGTATAAGAGCAAATGTGAGCGAAACATCATATATCGATTACCGAACACAATGGGATTTTGTCCGGTTCGATACTTATTGCGAGGGTTTCGGGTTTTTGCCGGGAGATATTAACCGTGACTGTTATGTTGACTGGTTCGATTTGGAAATGCTGGCAGGCCAATGGCTGGTTGAAAGTCCGGCTGAAAAATATGATTTGTTCCGGGACACCGACAATACTGTCAATTTTAATGACTTCGCAGTTCTTGCCGATAGCTGGATGTCCGATAGCTATGGGCAGGATAGTAACTTACTGGCCACAGACCTTAATTACGATGGTATCGTCAATTTTATTGACTTTGCAATTCTTGCCCAGGACTGGCGGGCAGGAGCAGCCGACTATAACGATATCGCCATATTGGCCGACGAATGGCTCCAGTAAAATCGGCCACCGCCGTAAGGCGTGCTGCGCAGAAAAGGCACAAAAAAATTTAGCCACAGAGGACACAGAGAGCACAGAGAAAAAATGAAAAGGAAAAAAATAACCACTTGCAGGATAGAAGGTGATGGCTATGAAATGTAAAAAATACGGCTTTACGCTCGTGGAGTTATTAACGGTTCTTGCGATAATCGCCCTGCTGGCAGGAATACTGATACCGTCTCTGACTATGGTGCGCAATATTGCAAGAGAAACGAAGCAAAAGGCCCAGCTTGCCGCCATAGACCAGGCATTGATGGCCTTTCGGAGCGATTACGGTGATTATCCGCCGTCCGGGCCGCGAGACCAAACAAACCAACCCTACTGCGGTGCACAAAAACTTACTGAAGCCCTTTTGGGCTGGGATTTATTGGGATTTCATCCGCAATCAGTATGGAGGGCAGACGGGCTGGATGCAGGTGGTGGCCAGGGGACATACGACCCGCCAAACCCAGGCGATGTCAGTTTGAACGAAAGAGTAGGGCCTTATCTGGATGTTGCAACAGCCAATGCTTTTAGACTGGGTGATAATTCGCTTAGGCCGCAAGATCCGTACGGATTGTTTAATAACTCCGCACCATTGAATCCTGATAGATTTGTACTCTGCGATTCATTCGGGGCAAAGAAAATAACGGTTGGAGGAAAAACTGTCAAGGCAGGTACGCCGATTCTTTATTACAGGGCAAATACTTCCAAGAACACAATAGAAGGCGTCGATCCAAAATACCGGATTTACAATTATTATGATAATAGAGCCCTCATAGCCCTGGGAAGAATGACAGACGGCGAGGAACATCCACTCAGACTTGGCGTTATGTATCAGAACTTCTACGATTATATAACAGACCCGAAAGTAACGGCCAGGCCCTGGCCCTACAGGGCTGATTCGTACATATTGATTTCAGCCGGAGCGGACGGGCTATACGGAACAAGCGACGATATTACTAACTTTGGAAATTAAGAAGAGGAGTAAGCTAAAGTGAGCTAAAGTTAAAAGTTGAAAACTTTAGGCATTTTTAGGCACTTTACACTCTTTGTTAATCTGTGGTATCAGTGGCTAAAAAAGTAAGGCCGAAACTATGAAAAGCTGCAAATACAAAGCCGGCGTAACACTTATCGAGATGGTTGTTGTTGTAGCTATAATCGCACTGCTGGTCTCAATGGTAATCCGTGTAGCCACCCGCACTGATAATCAGAGCAGAGAACGGCTTACCGAAAGCACTATCGCAATCCTTACCGCCGCCCTCGAACAATTCGGCGATTACGGGTATAACTATCAATCCTCAGATTACACTAACCTCGATTTTCCGTTGGACTGTAATAATTACCCTTTCAGTGGTCTCCCTAATCCTGACCTTGAGACAACATTGGGAAGCGCATTGGGTGCGACAGTCTCAATTGACCCTCTTGCCGGCAGCCACGACCCGAAGTATTCAGGAAGCGAGGTGATGTATTTCTTCCTGAGCAGAGTGCCGCAAAGCCGAAAGACACTGGATAAAATCGACAGCTCGCTGATAACCAATATAGGTTCCGATGGCAGAGAAATGAGTATTACCGTTGGTAGTAAAGTTTATCCGCTTTTGAGAATAATCGACCCGTGGGGCATAACGCTGCGGTATGACTATTATAACGAATGGGAAACTAACCTCACCTTGAGAAATGAAGGCAAAAGGACTTTTCCTGTAATAACCTCGGCTGGGCCGGACAGAAGGTTCGGCACTATCGATGATATAAGCAGTAGATAAAAAGTTAGGCACGAAGTCACAAAGAATAATGCCTTAGTGTCTTGGTGTCTTAGTGGCAAAAAAAAATGAAAGCAAAACCCAGACAATCCGGTCTTACGCTGACGGAAATGGTAGTTGTTGTCGCTGCGGTGGCACTGCTTACCGGCCTGGGACTGCCGGCTATTCGTACGCTCTTTAACTCGATGGCTACATCAGGCGGCACAAGGGCTATGATAAGCGCCGCCCTCGCTTCCGCACGTGCCATAGCCGCCAAAGAACAAAGATACGCCGGCATCAGATTCCAAGAGGATTTGGCTGGTAATCAATATATGATTTTCATCGTGAATGACCCAAATCTTTACGACTCCAGTGGATTTCGAGTGGTTTATGGGTTTCGCACAGTTGAAGGTATTCAGCCAATAAAGCTGCCAGAGTCAATCGGAGTAATGGATTTAAGATTAGGTTCCACAGCCCAAGTTATTAATGACAATAGTTTAATCAATACTGATTCACAAGTTAAGGACACTACCACCTTCTCGATTATATTTTCGCCATCCGGCAAGCTGGTGATTCACTATGTTCAGGTCCTTAGAAAAAATATTTATGATAGAGTTTTTAATGACCCGACCTCACCCATAAAGCCAATGTTTGAAGATGATTTCTTCATCGCATCACCCTCTTATCAGAAAGAGGCGAGCCGAAACAGCTTCGTTATCTATGATAAAGTCCAGTTTGGCAAGATAGACATAGACAGAAGATGGTTGGATTATCTAAGTGGTCTGGAAGTTATCTATATAAACCCGTACACCGGGACAATAATAAAAAGATGAATTATAAACTAAAAAATACAGGTTTTTCACTTACCGAAGTGCTGATGGCTGTCGGTATACTCGCAGTCGGGATGATTTTTATAGCCGGCGTATTCCCCGTGAGTATCTATTTCACGACAACCGCCGCCGAGCGAACCGAAGCAGCGGTAATTGCAGATGAGGCCTTTGCAAAAATACGGCTGTATGGCGTTAACCTGGCATTGCTGTCAACGGTTCCAATAACTGACAGTGTTGATTTCAATGATGTGTCGCTAATTAATCCGGATGAGTTTGCATATCCATCGACAAATACGAACCCTGCCCAGAAGCAATACTACTGGTCGGCTCTGTGCAGGCGAGTAGGTTGGTCTGATGTGCAGGTGACGGTTTTCGTCAGCAGAAGGATAGGAGCCGGCAGAACATATTGGGACCGGCACCCAACTACCGGCCAGCTTATGGATACAGCTTTATATCCGGTGCCGGTTTGGGTCCGTGTCTCGACGACTTCCAATGCCGATAAGCTTTTAATAAACGATATTTACCCAACTGATGGTATCGATGAGAGAACGTTCATCAATGACGGCTATACGATAGTGGATAATAAGACCGGCCATATTTATCGGGTGTTAGAGAGGGACGCCGACAACCCTGAGACGATTGTGCTTGATAGGCCCTGGTGGGATTCCGATGGCAGCGGCTCCGATGCGGTATGGGTGGTTCCGCCGCCAATCAACGGCGGCAAATACCCCTGTATAGCCGTATATCAGAAAGTAATGAGATTTTAACGAATTGTTCATTGTTCGTTGTTCGTTGTTCATAGAAAGACGACTCAATGGGATTTAATTTTGAAGACCTCGATGTTTATAATAAGGCGATTGATTTGGCTAATAGCATTTATTTACTAACAAAGACTTTCCCAAAAGATGAATTGTTCGGCTTAATAAGCCAATTGAGGAGAGCCGCAGTTTCCATAGCATTGAATATCTCGGAAGGATCGGCTCGAAGCAAAAAAGACTTCAGTCGTTTCATAGATATGGCAAGGGGTTCAGTTTTTGAGTGCGTTACAGTGCTGCAGATATCACTCAAACAATGTTATGTAAACCAGAAAGCATTTATTAACTTTAAAAATGACCTAACAGACCTGTCAAAGATGTTAAGTGGCTTGAAACGGTCTTTGAATCGATGAACTATGAACTATAAACTACGAACTAATAAGGCCTTTACTCTAATCGAGCTTGTAGTCGCTGTTGCGCTTTTGACTATGGTGATATCCTTCTCAGGCGTGATTTTCAAAGTCAGCATAAATGCCTACCGCGCATCGAGCGCAAACGCTGAAATTATGCGGAATTTGCGTGCCATCACCGACCAGCTCAACAGAGACTTCAAGGGCCTGCGGAAAGATGGATACCTGATGCTGTATTCAGAGCTTGTCCTCAGAAAACAGTTTAACGATTCACCAAGTTTCAAGGACTTCGAAGCGGACAGGATTTATTATTTCACGACGGGCGATTTTCAATCGTGGTTCCCTCCCTACTATAGAAGCAATATAGCACGGGTCTATTTCGGACACGACAGCATTTCTTTAAATCCGTTAAATCCAATTCCAATAAGCCAATGGAATCTGGCAAGAGACGTTGAGTTGATAACTCCGGGGATACTGTTACCGCCCCCGCCGGCAGTTGTTGATTATAATGATATAAGTTATGCCGAGCGAAAAACGTATTTGGTGAGTACCAGGACTGATGCTAACAGTTTATTCGACCCTAATACTTTTCGTATTCCAATAGATATTCAAGCTGACCCGAATAGCGTCAGGAGCCTGATGTGCCAGAATGTCGGTGAAATTATAATCGAGTGGACGGATGGAACAATATATCCTTTAGACAATTCGCTGAACTGGTTTGGCCTTGGGATGTGGCGGAAAAGCGGGGATCCTAACTATAGTAGCATTGAGGACCTACCAGTGCTGCCGAATTTTATTTATAGAGCATCCTGGACACCAGCCGTCCCAAAGGAGTACTGGCCGCAAGCTCTCAAATTTACCTTTACGCTGTACGATTCGAAGGGGATTTTAGAGAAAGGGCGGACGTTTACGCATATTGTTTATTTAGAGGAATAGTTCGTAGTTTATTGTTCATAGTTCATAGAAAATAAAATACGAGATACGAAATGCGACATACGAAATACGACATACAAAATACAAAAAACGAGCGACGAGTCACTGCGCAGCACGCCTCACGGCGGAGCGACGAGTTACGAATGAACGCCGGCTCGGCTCTTATCTTAGCTGTGGTTCTGACCAGTCTTTTAGCCATTATCGGCGTGATGTTTCTTATGGTCGCCCGCGTGGACAAAATATCAACGTCAGCCATATCGGAAAATAAGGAACTTAATTTAGCCGTCGATACGGTCATCGCAGAGATATCGCAGCAGCTTGTTTTAGATACCCCCGGCGCAGTGGACCCAAACCAGGAATACTATGACTATCCTGATGTCAACAACGCATGGCTGGCATCGCTTGAACCCGATGTAAATAGTGGCGGCGGATATTACTGGCGACATATAAGTGATATTTATGAAAAATTCGGGCCACGGCCCGGCCTGCTTGCTAAAATTATCCCGGACTATCAGCTACCACCAGAGGTAAATGAGGGCTTGCCCGCTGATGCCGACGGCGATGGGGTTTCCGATTCTGTGTGGGTAATGCTTAACGATATGACCAGCAACAAAGGCAAGCCGATTTTTGCCGCTATCAGGGTCATTGATAACGGCGGGATGCTGAATATCAACACCGCTTACAAATTCGACCCCAATGAAGGCCGGTCAAGAATTGACGGCTCAAGCCAAACGCAGATAAATCTTGCAGCACTTTCTCAACGGGGAGCGAACGGAACGCTTGCTGTGGCAGCGGTCAAGTTGCAGGATGAGCGATGTGGTACTGAGCTGAATGATTTGTCGCCATATGAGTGGAATGTTGTCTGGCGGTATGACAGGCCGAATGGAAAATATACGCCTTTTGATATTTCGGATGAACTGAAATTACGAAATAGATACATATTAAATTACAACAAGATTACTACAAGAATTGAAGAGTTCTGGGCAAACGCCTATGACGTCGGACTTGAGATGCCCCGAACAAAAAATCCCGAGTTGACCGACCCCAATGGTTGGTTTTGGAAGGCGAATAACAGCTCCTGGGATGTTAATGAATATGACTATCGCCATATATCAACCATTTACAATATGGACAGGATTATCAGGCCGGATGGTAGAAAAATGGTTAACGTTAATAAAATAAATCCAGTTGTCGATCCCAACGTTGGAGACCTGTATCGCGCTATACGGGCAGGACTTGGCGATGCCGGCGTCATTGACGATTCCTTAGCTGCGCAAATGGCTGTCAACCTCAAAGACTTTCGTGACAACGATGCAAATATAGCTACAATTTCTATGGCCGGCAGTACCTATTACGGCTTCGAGCAGCCTTGTATTTTTATATCTGAACTGGTATATCGTTTCAAGCCGGACGTCAACGACCCAAATATAATTTATAGCTCTTATGCAATCGAACTTCGCAAACGTTATTCTCACAGTAATTCAGATACCTGGCAGCTTATCATTTCAGGCATAGACCCAATTCCTATTACAGACTTCGGGAAAGATGCAAAACGATATAATGTAATAGTATTCGAAGACACGAATGTCCCGCTGGCGGAATTGGTGGACTTTAATGACAGCCCTGAAAATGGAGAAACAGGAGTGGACCCGGATGTGGTTCTTCGCTGGCCGGTGCTGCCGGGAGCTGATGCAAACTACTCTTATGATGTGTACTTCGGAACCGATTTTAACGATGTGAGAGATGCCAACACCACTTCTCCGGAATTCATTATCACTAAACCATACAATGACCCGTCTTATGACCCTTATGGTCCTCCTCCCGGCGCTCTGAATACGAACACGACCTACTACTGGCGAATCGATGATGTCTATGACGGCAACGTGATAGGCACCAGCGGGGCCTGGGAATTTACGACGTGGGTAACTGAACCCAATTCATATGTTTATGATATAAATTATACCGACATTATCTTTGATGCCAACAGCAAGATAAGTCTGATACGCAGTTTTGATGGTAATGACCTTATGGTTGATTCGGTAATAGTGCCGCCCTGGCTGGTTTCGAGTGCAGACCCTAACGGCGCCATTCACAGTTTCCAGAGGGACATTACACCGAATAGATGGATAAAACGTTTGTGGGACAGGGACCCGATATTAAACAGTCTCCGGGAGGAGACTCTCGGCCATCGGAATACCTATTCTAATCCCAATACCGACCCGATTCAGGTTCGTTTCGGAAGATTTAATAACGTCGGCGAAATAGGGCAGGTTTTCAGAAGGGACGTCTATAACTTGCCCTGGGACGAAAATACCACCGAGGCCAATGTGAGAATTGATTTAGAAAACCTTTATTACCAGCAGCTATTCAAATATCTGACTGTGATGGACCCGGCAGAATACACGCCAGACCCAAATGAAACCAGAATAAAGGGCAGAATAAATATCAATACCGCTCCGTGGTACGTGATAGCGCAGTTGCCGTGGGTCTCACAGAAAAAAAATCAACCCATCAACTACGAACTCGCACAGGCAATAGTCACATATCGAGATAATACAGTAGCAGGTTTTAGAAGCATCGGTGAGTTAAACAATGTCGTCAGCGATCCGAACTCTTTAGGCAATATTGACTACTATTGGCGTGACGGTATAGACCAGCTGAGTTTTCCTGACCTGACGCATGGCGGCAAACGAAGCTTAGGCGATGAAGCAGCGAATGATTTCGAGGAGCGCGATTTAATCTTCTCACGAATCAGCGACCTTGTTACCGTGCGAAGTGATGTCTTTACCGCTTATATACTCGTTCGCATCGGGGCCAACGGGCCGCAAAAAAGAGTTATCGCAATACTCGACAGAAGCGATGTGTATCCCAACGGGCCTGGCGGAATAATCGGAAATGTGAAAGTCCGTGCGCTGCATCCGGTGCCCGACCCGCGGTAACTCGTATTGCGTATATCGTATTGTGCATTTCAACGAATTTGCGGCTAAGATTTTAGAAGGTTCAGCAGCTCTGCGTGAATTTTTTTATTGGCTGTCATTATCTGTAGTTTTCCGCCTTCGTAGCTGTCCAAATCGACAGGGAAAATTTTTCCGCCCTGCCAATCGCTGACAACAGCCCCTGCAGAAGCGGCAATCAGTACCCCGGCCGCTATGTCCCATAACTTCGGGTCAAAGGCGATAGTGGCAATCAGACTTCCCTTCGCCACATAAGCAAACTGCAGAGCTGTTGAGCCTAAATTGCGAAATCTTGTCCGCTGCATAACCTCGCAGGTCCAGGCCGGCACGCCATTATCAAAATGGCTGTCCAGGCCAATACCTGAAAACTTATCTATTCCTTCCTCGCCGGCGACTATCCGCCTGCCGTTTAATTGCGCTTCGCCGCCCTTGACGGCGGTGAACATCGAGTCCGTGGCCGGCTCAAAAATTACGCCGACAATCGGTTCGCCCTCATAACAGACGGCAATGCTGACAACAAAAAAAAGCATCTGGTGCGCAAAATTGTTCGTTCCATCTATCGGGTCGATAACCCACCAGAGAGGCTCACCCCGCGGCGGCTGTTTGAATATCCCGCCCTGCCGGCCTTCCTCGGCAATAAAGCCATGGTCCGGATAAGTCTCTTTGATTCTATCGATGATTATCTGCTGACATAGGGCATCGGCCTGGGTTACCAGCTCATTACCGTTCTTTATAGAAACCTTGATAAAGGCCAGCTCTTCCATCGCCCGCTGCCCAGCCAGCCGGGCCGCCACAATGGCTGTCTCCAACAGCCGACTCAAATCTCTCTGCTCTAATACCATTATTCGTACCTCGTGAAGCGTATCTCGTATTTCGCAAGGGACAAAGCATCTCTGCATCTCTGCGCCTCACTTTTTAGGTTTTACATTCGTTCTCTGACCTTGACAGAACTATTATATTATCCTATTTTAATGTAATTATGCAAACAGGCCAACAGTTAAATAAACCGAAAATTTTCCGTAAGGCATCAGTCCGCCAGCGGCTCCTGGCTGGACTTGTTTTTCTGGCGGCGGCTGCAATATTCGGCACACTTGCACTGGCGGCGGCAGGCAAAATCAATCTCAGTCTGTGGTTTCACCCCTGCGGTTTCAAACAACAATTCAACCTGCCATGCCCGACCTGTGGAGTAACCACCTCGTCACTTGCCTTTGCCGGCGGTAAAATATTTGAAGCGTTTTATATTCAACCAGCCGGTGCATTATTGTGCTGCGTGCTGGCCGTCGCGGGATTTTTGGCTTTCCCTATAGCTGTTTTTGGAGTATATTTCGGCTTCCTTGAACGCTTCTTTGCCGAAGTTAAAGTAAAACACATAATCTGGGCGCTGATAATTATTATCGCTGCCGGCTGGATGGTAACATTGGCTCGAACGTTTAGAATTGATTATTGAAGAAAATGAGAAAACTAAGTATTTTTCCTGTACTAATTGTGGTTTTTTTTCTCAGCGGCTGCCAAATTGTAGGTATCCTTGGCACTACCAGAAGTAGTGAGGAGAAAATCCCCGCTGAATATAATCTTACCGAACATACGGGGCAAAAAATACTGGTACTTGTTAATCAGCCGACCTATCTCAACGCTGAGGTAAACCTGCGATTCTACCTGACAGAGACAATAAATAAGTACCTTACAAAAAAAATCGGGATTCTGCCTGAGTATCTCGTCGGCTATAATGAATTGTCCGAATTTCGCTCTAACAAAAGCGATTTTTCACTGCTGCCGCCGATACAGGTGGGCGAGGCCTTAGACGCCAATATGGTCCTGTTAGTAGTGGTTGAAGATTATCAGCTTAACGAAATAGCTGAAACCGGCTATTACAAGGGCAACCTCAATACCCAAGCTGTTCTTCTTGATACGGCAGCCGGGGAGAAACTCTGGCCTAAGTCTGCAAAAAGTAAAAGTATTAAAGTCGGCTTTGAAATCGAGGATAGCGGCCGAGAAGTTGCAACCACCCGGCTTGCAGAAGCATCAGCTTATTGTCTGGTCAGATATTTCTACGACTGTCCGAAGGATAAATTCAAGATTGCTGACGACAGAAGCGGCGTCGGCTGGCAAAACTGGAATAAATAAATTTCGTATCTCGTGAAGCGTATCGCGTAAAGAAAAAGAATTTTACCGCAGTCCTGGGGACTCTGCGAGAGAACGCAAAGAACACAGAGAGTTTTTGGCCACAAAAAGCACAAAAGGCACAGATAAAATTAGACGCTGGTTTCGCTGAAAAGTTTTTAGACGGGATTACAGGATTAACAAGATGAAAAAAATGGCCACAGAGAACACAGAGATAAAAGAGAATTCAGAAGTCAGAAGCCAGAAGTCAGAAAACTGAAGAGTGACAAAGGCACAAAGCGAAGAAAGTAAAAAGGTAAAAGTATGCTCTGGATGGTTTTAATTTTCTCCCGTCAAGGCGCAAAGGCGTCAAGTTATTATTCCCGCTCGTCAGGGCGGAGCCTGCCGTAGCACGGTTACTTCTTCAATATTTAGTTTCTTATATAAGCGGTGTAGAGATCATAATGGTCTGTCCTTTTGGCTGCAATTCTCGCTCGAGAAATTGTTAAAATATTATCAAGAAGCACAGCGAAGAACCTTTTGGTTTCCTCGTTTGTATTCTCATCACAAAGTCGTTGTTTCCATCCTCCAAGAGAAGGTAAGTTCAACCAGGAATACTGATTAACCAAACAAATACCAAAAAGATCACTGGCTTTTTCATTCAATAAAATTTTCCCGGTATTAGGATTTAACAAACCTTTCGGTCCCTCACCATAAAAGCCGATGATGCTACATAAAGGGCGTCCGAATCTATTATAAACCTCTTTCCAATTTTTATTAGCTTGTTTTACATTTTCAGGCGGCTTAAACATCTGATGAACTTTGCAAGCATCTCTATTTGCTTTTTCTAAATACGTCTTATATAATCTCGTCTTAACCTCTATTGTGGCTATTACACTTTCGATAGGATACAGAGCTGGAGTGTATTTTTGTACGAAAGGAGGAAGGATTTGACTGTCGTATATAATAATATCTGTCTGCCTACTATGATCTCCATCAGCATTTACAATTATCCCTGAGCCTACCCTAAATTGGCTTGGCAATATTTCGCTCAGTATATCAGATATGAGGCATTCACGAAGGACCCCCTTAATCACATTGTGCCCTATATTTGATAAAGCATCAGATTTTCCTATTGCTGATTTAATAAGAGCTGTGAAGTATTGCCTAATAGTGTTGTTGTTTTTTTTATTTTGACTCATATTTTTCTCTGTGCCCTCTGTGACTAAGCAAAGCTGTCTATTTTCGCTACGTATATCTTCTTGGTTAATTTGGCCCTGGTGTTTCCCCGCAGGTGTCCTGATTTTTGATTATACGGGTTTTAGATGAAGTTGCAAGGTAAAGCGATTTATGATCGACGAGTTTCGATTGACGATTGTTTGAGATTGGCACGGCAAAATAAAACCCTCAGGCAGGCCTGAGGACTAAACATACCCCTTGAAATAGTATGCGCCAATGTTATAATTCAGAAATGAAGCCGGCAGCGGCACTTAGAATTGATTGTTGAAATTGGAGATTCGCAATGATTAGGATTTTAATCACAGATAAACTTGCACAGCAGGGAATCGACCTGCTCAATGCGACAGACGGGGTCGAAGCTGTCGTTAAAACCGGTATAAGCGAAGATGAACTCGCCAAAATCATCGGTGAATACGACGGCCTGATTATCCGAAGCGGTACAAAAGTTACCGCTAAAGTCTTAGCTAACCCCGGCAAACTAAAGGCAATCGCCCGGGCAGGTGTCGGTGTAGATAATATCGATATCCCGGAAGCTACCAGAAAAGGAATCCTGGTTATGAATACGCCCGGCGGAAATACACGCAGCGCCGCAGAACACACGATAGCACTAATGCTGGCGATGAGCCGAAATGTTGTGCCGGCCTGCAACAGCTTAAAAGCCGGCGCATGGGACAGAAAAAAATATATGGGAAATCAACTCAACGGTAAAATCCTCGGCGTGATAGGATTAGGAAGAATCGGGATGGCTGTGGCGGAAATGGCAAAAGGATTCAATATGAAAATCATGGGCTTCGACCCGCTTGCCGCACCGGCTGACGCAGAAAAACTCGGTATCGAAGTAACCGACGGCCTTGAAAAAATCTTCAAAGAAGCCGACTACATCAGCGTGCACGTGCCGAGAAACGAGCAAACGCTGAATATGATTGACGCCGAGCAAATCAAAATGATGAAGCCGACCGTCCGGTTAATCAACTGCGCACGGGGAGGGATTATCAACGAAGATGCACTCTATAACGCACTTGCCGAGGGTGCAATAGCCGGCGCCGCCTTAGACGTTTATCCCACAGAACCGCCGGCAAATACCCGATTCACCGAATTTGAAAATTGCCTGGTCACGCCGCACTTAGGGGCCAGCACAACAGAAGCCCAAATCGATGTTGCCGTCGAGGCCGCTCAAATCCTTGTTGATGCTCTCGGCGATGGGCCGGTCAGAAACGCGCTGAACGCACCAGCAGCCGCCGGAGCTATGCCGCCGGTTGTAAGTAAATATGCTGAACTTGCCCAGCGAATCGGTACACTTGTCAGCACTATCGCAGCAGGCAGGATTAAGGATATTGCGGTACAGTATCGCGGCTCAATCGCCGAAATGGCGGTCGAGCCGGTCACACTTCACTTCGCAATCGGATTGCTGCAGCAGCATTTCGAGATGCCCCTCAATACGGTCAATGTCGCTATCCTGGCCAAAGAACGCGGTATAAGCATCGACGAGACGAAAAACACCGAGGCCAAGGATGTGGCGGCAAGTTTCAGCGCAAAGGTCGTTACAGATAAAGTTACACGAACTGTAACCGGCTCAGTCTTCGGCGGAACACAACTGCGAATTATTGAAATCGACGGCTTCAATATAGAAGTCACTCCGCAGGGAGCGGTACTGGTTATCTTTAACGATGATAAGCCCGGCGTTATAGGGGCGGTGGGAACCGTCTGCGGAAAGCATAATATCAATATCTGCACAATGGGAGTAGGACAAAAGCCGGCGGAGCAAAAGGCCATTCTTGCCGTCAGTCTCGACAGGGAACCCGATGCAAAAGCCATTGAAGAACTCGGCAAACTTGATTTCGTAAACGAAATTTACGTCTGCAAGCTGAACTGATCGCTCGTATTGCGTCGTGCGTGATGTGTATTGCGTAAAGGAATACAATCAATTTTTGTACATATCGTTGGGAAGTTGTGCAGAACTGGAAACACAAATAACAATAGCAAAAAAGTTACAATATATACAAGAAGACAAAGAAACAGTATTGCTTGAGAAATTGGATCATATTTGCCGAATGATTTCAAATCTCCTTAAGAAGCTTTAACGCAATACGCAATACGATATACGCAATACAACATTTGGTATGGCTGAGCAATTAATAATAAGTATCAGTGGATTGAGAGGTATCGTCGGAGAAAACCTTACCGCATCCATCGCCGCCGAGTACGGAAGCGCCTTCGGTGCATTTCTAAGAAACAGGCACTTCGGGGTACAGAGCACGAGACACGAGGCACGATTGTCTGTGTGTATCGGCGCCGATTCCCGGCCCAGCGGCCAGATGCTGAAATCAGCGGTAACAGCAGGATTGTGCGGCGTCGGAATTGACGTGACAGATTTGGGAATAGTAACCACGCCCGGCGTCGGGATTATGGTAAGAGAACTCGGCTGTGCAGGCGGAGTTATTATTACCGCATCCCATAATCCGATTCAATACAACGGTATAAAACTATTACTCGATAATGGTATCGCTCCGCCGACAGAGGCATCTGAACAAATCAAGAAATATTTTTGTAATAAAAATTTTACCTTTGTCGATTCGGCTAACTGCGGCAAGAAAACCACCGAAAACCAAACCGATACCACCCACATCGCTAAGGTTCTGGCAATCGTTGACAGAGAAACAATAGCAGTAAAAAAATTCAAGGTCGTCCTGGACAGTGTCAATGGAGCAGGCGGGCGGGTTACGAAAAAAATGCTCGCTGAACTGAAATGCGCAGTTTCCGCAATAAATGATGAGCCCACCGGCCTGTTCGCTCACGGGCCTGAACCAGCCGCTGAAAACTTAACCGGCCTTTGTGAAGCGGTAAAAACGAAACAAGCCGACATTGGGTTCGCTCAGGACCCCGATGCCGACAGACTGGCAATCGTTGACGAAAACGGAACCTATATCGGTGAAGAATATACGCTTGCCCTGGCAGCAAAATACATCTTCAGCAAAAAAAACGGCAGTGCGGCAACAAATCTTTCGACATCGAGAATGCTCGATGACATCGCCGAAAGATACGGCGGGCAGGTTTACCGCAGCGCTGTGGGAGAGGCAAATGTCGCAGCGGCAATGCTCGAACATAACTGTATCATCGGAGGAGAAGGTAACGGTGGAGTGATTGACTTGAGAGTCGGGCCGGTCCGCGACAGTCTTGTCGGTATCGGACTTGTTCTGCAGTTAATGGCTGAAACCAAAAAAACAATAAGCCAGCTGGTCAGTGAAATCGGCGGCTATTATATGAGCAAGGACAAATTCGCCGTAGAACAAACACAAGCACAGCAAATCCTGAACTCGGCAAAAAAACTTTTTACCAATGCAAAGCTGGATACCACCGACGGCTGCCGATTCGATTTCGACGACGGCTGGATACACTTGAGAACCAGTAATACCGAGCCGGTAATGAGAATTATAGTCGAAGCAAGAAATAAGGCAATCGGGCAAAAATACATCGATGCGGTTTCGAACATTCGCAAAGAAATATTACACCGCAGGGGTGGGTAAAAAAGACAAACAATCCCCCCGCTACAGGGGTGGGGGCTATATAATATTGAGATGGACGACACGAAACAAAAAATTGCCGGCAAGCAGATAAAATCTGTCACAAATCTTGCTATCGTCACAAACGCCGTTCTTTTTATCTTCAAGCTCTCGGTCGGTTTCTTGTACGGCTCGGTAGCCCTGATTGCCGACGGGATGCACTCACTTTCCGATATGACCACCGACCTGGCTGTTCTTCTGGGCCTCCACCTCAGTTCAAAAGAACCCGACCAAGACCACCCTTACGGCCATGGCCGAGCCGAAACCTTCTCGGCAGCCCTTATTGCCCTGCTTTTGCTCTTCATCGGCGCAGCTTTTGTTTACTACGCCGCTACCAACATAACCAAAGGTAATCTCAGCAGCCTCCACATAGCAGTACCGATAGTTGCGATAATCTCCATCATTGTTAAAGAACTGCTTTGCAGGGTAACTAAAAGAGTTGCCATTAAATCCCATAGCACCGCTCTTTACGCCAATGCATGGCACCAACGGAGCGACGCCCTGAGTTCGGTAGTCGTCTTAATAGGTTTCATATCGCTGAAATTCGGCTTTGTCTATGGCGACGGAATAGCCGCTATCGTGGTTGGCCTGATGATAATCCTGGTCGCTGTTCGAATAATCAGCGATTGTCTTAGCGAATTGACCGAAAGCGCCATCGACCAGGGTACAATCGAACACATAAAACATATAATCAACGATAACTGTTCGATACGCCGATGGCACAAACTGCGAACACGCACGGTCGGCAGAGAAGTCTTCCTTGACCTGCACATCCTTGTTGACCCAAACCTGAACATAGCCGCCGCCCATGAAATAGCTGAAAGCCTGGAAAACGCCCTGCATTCCCAGATTGCCCGTCCGGTTAATATAACCGTGCATATTGAGCCGGATACGCCTGAACTTAGAAAATAGTAAATTCCCACCTGTCGTCCTCGATATGAGTGAGAGTGAATTTGCCTTTTAGAATCTCGCCCTTTAGTTGAAGTTCCCTGCGGTCTTCGGAGTCGCTTAGCAGTTGATATGTACCAGCATCAGCTATTTTCACGCTGCCTTTACCTTTATTTACGCTTCCTTCGTAGGACAAAAACTTTAGCGGATGGTCGAAAATTTTGACTGCGGTGGTTGTCTGCTGTGATAATTTTGCCGGCGGCAACTCAAGCCGATACGTCTCTAAAACACCCCCGGCCTCTAACATCAAATCCCAGTGCGCATCGCCGGGGCTTGTATGTTTTTGTAAGACGAATTTTTTAGTTTTTTTCATTTTCCAAATAATATCATAAAACTTTGCAATTACACACAGCATAGAATAAAATGTCCGTTTACGTGGAGCGGAGCATTGGTTTAGAAAGGACCGGTTAACTACTATGGGACTTGAGAACTTCTTTAATCCACAGTCTGTTGCAATCGTAGGTGCCTCTCGCCAGAAGGGCAAGGTCGGCTACGAAATCCTGACAAATATGCTCGCAGCGGGGTATAAGGGTAAGATATTTCCGGTCAATCCCAAAGCCCAAACTATAGAAGGGCTGAAATGCTATCCTGACCTCGAATCTATCGGAGAACCCTGCGACCTCGTTATTGTTATTGTGCCGGCTAAAATTGTCCCAACGGTAATGCGGCAATGCGCAAAGGTCAGGACAAAGTCGGCCATTATTATAACCGCCGGCTTTAAAGAAGTCGGAAAAGAGGGCAGAGAACTCGAAAAACAGGTCATTCAAATTGCCAGGCAATCCGGCATCAGAGTCATCGGACCTAACTGCCTGGGAGTGATAGTGCCGGCAAACAGGCTAAATGCCAGTTTCGGTGGAGACCTGCCGGCAATAGGTGCAACAGGATATCTTTCCCAATCGGGAGCACTACTGGCTGCTATTCTTGATATGGCTAACGCCAACAGCATTGGTTTTAGCAAACTTGTGAGCATTGGCAACAAAGCTGATGTAAATGAACTGGATATTATAAAGGCTCTCGGTTCCGACCCGGACACCAGGGTTATTGCCGGCTATCTTGAAAGTATCAGCGACGGTGATGCTTTTGTAAGAGAAGCGGAAAAAATTTCTAATTATAAACCGATATTACTGATGAAATCCGGAGGAACAACAGCGGGCGCAAAAGCAGCATCCTCTCATACCGGCAGTCTTGCCGGCGGCGAAACTGCGTACGAAGCCGCATTCGAACGAGCAGGAATCATCCGCTGTGATTCCATTAAATATCAGTTCGATTTCTCCCAGGCTTTTGCCAATCAGCCGCTGCCCAAAGGCCCATGCGTTGCTGTTATTACCAATGCCGGCGGACCGGGAATTATGACCGCCGACGCCATCGAACGACAGGGACTCGATTTTGCAAAACTGACCGATAAGACTATAAGCAAATTGGCCGAGGCCTTACCGCCCGCTGCGAATTTGTATAACCCTGTCGATATTTTAGGTGATGCGTTAGCTGACCGTTACGAATTTGCACTCAATGTTGTTCTCGATGACCCTAACGTTAATACAGCTCTGATGCTCCTGACACCTCAGGCAATGACCGAATCCGCAGCCACCGCTGAGGCAGTCGTCAAGATAGCTCGTCAAAAACCGGAAAAGCCGATTCTTGCCTGCTTCCTCGGTGCCGCCAAAGTTGCCGATGCAATAAAAATCTTACGAGAGGGCAAAATCCCACAGTATGATTCGCCGGAAAACGCCGTTACCACAGTCAAAGTTATGGTTGATTATGTCAGATGGCGTTCCAGACCAAAACGAGTCGTAAAATTGTTTCCTGTTAACCGCAGGAAGGTCGAAACAATAGTCGACAGGCATCTGCGACAGGGGATTCGGGAAATCGGCGAGACAGAATCAAAGGAGATACTCGAAGCATACGGCTTCGTAACACCAAGAGGCTCTATCGCAGCCACAGCCGAACAAGCGGCCAATATAGCACAACAGCTCGGATATCCGGTCGTATTGAAAATCTGGTCGCCGGATATCCTGCATAAGTCAGACGTAGGCGGAGTTAAGGTCGGCCTCAACAGCACCCAGGAAATAATGGATGCTTTCGACCTGATGATGTATCGAATCCCAAAAAAGCTTCCAAACGCTAACATTCTCGGCGTTCTTGTCCAGGAAATGTGTAAGAGTGGAAAAGAGGTTATCCTCGGAATGAATCGCGACCCGCATTTCGGCCCTTTGATGATGTTTGGAATGGGAGGGATAATGGTGGAGGTACTTAAAGATGTATCCTTCCACCTGGCACCGCTGACAGCAGCCGAAGCAAAACAAATGCTCGTGAATACGAAGACGTATAAAATATTAAAGGGCGTACGCGGCGAAGAAGGAGTGGACATAGAGGCAATAGCTGAAGGACTGCAAAGGCTCTCACAATTGGTTACAGAATTTCCTCAGATTAAGGAATTGGATATAAATCCGTACATGGTCGGCCCTGAAGGCAGCACACCAATCGCGGTCGATGCCAGGATAAGCGTGGAACAAGTCTGATTTTCAGACACGGATTTACACTGTTTTTAGAGACAAATCGGTCAGTTTAAGTTAACACAAAGGAATGGTATGCAGGAATTTGACTGGAAAGAAAAGCACAAGGACAAAATAAGCAACGCTACGACAGCGATGAAGTTAATTAAGTCCGGCAACAGCATATTTATAGGGACAGGATGCGCCCAACCCCAACATCTTGTCAACACGCTGGTCGAGCGTTCCGCCGGAATTAGCGACGCTCATATCATCCATCTGTTGACGATAGGAGATGCTCGGTATGTCGACGAGAAGTTCCGTGAAAAGTTCAAAATGAACAGCTTCTTCATCGGTGACAACGTCCGAGAAGCCGTCGAAAAAGGGTTTGGAGATTACACGCCAATATTCCTGTCAGAGATACCAGGTGAATTCGAGAGCGGAAGAATTCCAATCGATGTTGCCCTGGTCAGCGTAACGCCGCCCGATATGAACGGGCTGTGCAGTCTTGGCGTCTCGGTGGATATAGTTAAATCCGCAATCGCTAATGCAAGGTATGTTATAGCGCAAGTTAATGGCTGTATGCCCCGAACATTCGGGGATAGCTTTGTTCACGTCAGCACCATTGATACGTTGGTTCCTTTCGATGAGGATATAGCGCAAGTTCCAGTATCCGAACCAGACGAAACATTACGCTGTATCGGGCAGAATATTGCCCGGCTCGTCGAGGACGGCAGCACTATTGAGTGCGGCATAGGAGAAATCCCTCAGGCCCTGGCGGAGTTTCTAAAAGACAAAAAAGACCTCGGTATTCATACCGAGATGTTCAGTGACTGGATCATCGACCTAATCGAGTGCGGTGCTATCACGTGTGCAAAAAAGTCCGTCAATCGTGGCAAAATCGTAGCAAGTTTCTGCATGGGTTCGAGACGCCTCTATGACTATATTAACAACAATCCGTTCTTCGAATTTTATCCCACCGAGTATGTCAACGACCCCTATATCATCAGCCAACACGATAAAATGGTAGCAATTAACCTCGGGCTGGAGGTCGATTTAACAGGCCAGGTCTGCGCAGACTCATTAGGATATCGGTTCTACAGCGGTATCGGCGGACAGGTGGATTTCATTCGCGGCGCCACCGGAAGCAGAGCAGGCAAAGCTATTATCACGATGCCATCGACCGCAAAGAATGGTGAGGTCAGCAGGATTGTACCACACCTGACCGAAGGCGCAGGAGTGGTTACAACCCGGGGAGACGTCCACTATATAGTTACCGAATACGGGATTGCATATCTGCACGGAAAAAGCATTAGAGAAAGGGTCATGGCCCTGATTAATATCGCACATCCGAAATTCAGGAATGAACTCATTCAAGCTGCAAAAGCCCAAAAGTATGTTTATGAGGACCAGATAGAGCTGGCATGGGATAAGGTTACCTATCCTGAGGAAATGGAACGCTATGACACATTGCGTGACGGCACGGAAATATTCTTCAGGCCTGTTAAGCCTACCGATGAGCCGGCACTGGTGCTTATGCTGTATTCGCTGAGCGAAGCTTCCGTCAGAACCCGGTACTTTACCGATAAGATGACATTTTCACATAAAGATATTCAGCGAGTGACTAATATTGATTACTATCAAGACCTTGCTATCGTTGGCATAGTTCCAGGCCCTTCTGATGAGCAAATAGTTGCCCTTGCACAATACTTCCTCGACCCAAAGACAGGTGCCGCTGAGGTAGCTTTTGTTGTGCACGATGAGTGGCAGCAAAAGGGAATGGGAACCTTTCTGCTGGATTATATTACCCAAATTGCTAAACAGCGCGGCGTGAAGCGTTTCTATGCAAAAGTATTGCCGGCCAATAAGCCAATGTTAGCTATCTTTCATAACTCCGGCTACAAGGTAAACATTGAATTTGACGGCGAAGTCTATAGCATAACATACGATTTGACGAGGCAAGAAAAGCAGGAATAGTGTTTGCGATGAGAAAAGCTGTTTTTATATATTCGCCGGAGTTGGAAAAGTATTCTTACCCTTCGGACTGCCCCTTTAATACAAGCCGAGCCGGTAAGACCCGGAAGATTTTAGATTCTATGGGTCTGCTCTCCGGCGGTAACAGAAGCGAAACAGCGCCAACACCGGCCCAGAGAGTTGTTCTAAAGAAATTCCACTCAGCCCGCTACCTGCACGCCCTGAAAACCGCTGCCAAAGGACGCTGGAACGCTGAGGCACTCAATATGGGAATCGGTACGCCGGATTGTCCGATTTTCAAAGATATGTATGACTATCCGGTTCTGGCCTGCGGAGCTACACTTACCGCTGCAAAGCTGATTCTCTCAGGCGCCGCTGACGTTGCGTTCAATCCGTCAGGAGGATTTCATCATGCAGGGCCGGAACTGGCCGCCGGCTTCTGTTATATCAATGATGTGGCCCTGGCCTGTATGATATTAGCTGAAGCAGGAAAAAGAGTTTTATACCTCGATGTGGACGTCCATCACGGAGACGGCGTTGCAAACGCATTTTACGACCGTAACGATGTAATGACCATATCGTTTCATCAAAATGGCAGGACATTATTTCCGGGAACGGGATTCGAGGATGAAATCGGCGCCGGAGAAGGAAAAGGCCACTGTGTGAATGTCCCACTGCCGATTGGAACTTATGACCAGGCGTACATAAAGGCATTTGAAACTATAGCCCTGCCGTTGCTTGCAGCTTACAATCCCGACGTAATTGTTTTCGAATTAGGGGCTGACGGGCTTGCGGGCGACCCTCTTGCGCATCTGCGTTTAACTAATAATACCTACGCTGACATCATCGAACATCTGTTAAGTTTTGATAAACCCATCCTTGCAACCGGCGGCGGAGGATATAATATCGATAATACCATAAAGGCATGGGCGCTTGCATGGAGCACTCTCGCCGGTTCAGATGCCAACAGAAAAAACCAGCTAAGAGATAAAGCTCTTGTCGTAAGCAGCCAACAGCGTGACACAGTAACAGCTGCGATAGAGGCCACAATAGAAGCGGTCAAAAAAAATATTTTTGGCATTCATAGTCTTTAGAGCACTTTAATATTTTCTGTTCGCATTTAGGCCGTCGTGAGGACGAGGCTGGCAAAGAAGATTGCACAGCGATATTGAAATATTGCGAGCAAATCTGATGCCGCCAGCCGAAGCTGCAACATGCATAAAGCGAACACGAAAAATTAAATTGCTTTAACCTACAGATAAAGAACCGGCCCGAGAATATTTATCGCCCGGGCCAGTGGTATTATCACAAAAATTTATCACTTACTTAGAAGCTACCATTTCAAGTTGTTCGGATTCGGTCTCTGTGGCAGACTCAATCTCTGTGGCAGACTCAATCTCTACCTCTTCTATGTGATGGGGCGGTTTAAGGAAAAATACCATTATTGCGGCAAGGACCAGCAGGATCGAAGCGCCATAATAGGCAATAGCAAAAGTCTGGTGTTTAACGTACATTGCGCCGGCC
>CAJVYK010000001.1 GCA_913009865.1 uncultured bacterium | reverse complement strand
CTTCGGCGTTTTCAATAAGTTCATCGCTGAGTTCCTGTTCGCCAACAGAGTTGTCCGGCCCCTGTTCGGATTCTCCTTTTTTCTCTTCGTGCAGGTCCTTTCGGCGTTTTCTCTGTTCACGGCGTCTTGTGGGGGCCAAACCTGCGATGTTTTGCAAACTTTCTACCGGCTTTATTATATTAAAATCATTATCTGCTATCATCCCATTGCCTCAATTTTACAGACAGGTTAAATAGAGCGCTTGCGTGTAGTTGGCTGATACGCGGCTCGGTGATTTTGAAAACCTTGGCAATCTGCTTCATCGTCAGGTGCTGCTGATAATAAAGCAGAATAATCTGCCGCTGTCTCTCGGGCAATTGCTTTATCGCCTCGGCTAATTCATCTATAAGCTCGGTTTGTTCGAGCTGCTCATCAGGTCTGGTGGCGTTGGCCGCCGCCAAAAGATTTCCCAGGGCGGTACCGTTGTCTCCACAGCCATCGATTGAAATAAAATGCAGAGCGCGGGCATTCTCGAATGTTTCATAAAGTTTATCAATAGTTATTCCAAGTTTGTCAGCTAACTCAGCATCAGAAGGTGTAGTGCCTGTTTGACCGATGATTTCCTGGCTGAGTTTAAGAGCATTGTGAACTTGCCTGGACAGATTTGCAGGCAGCGGTGAGAAGCTTCTCAGTTCATCGAGAATAGCTCCTCTGACTCTGATATATGCATAAGTTTTGAACTCAGCCCTGTGAGACGGCTCGTAATCACGGGCGGCCTTAACCAGCCCGATAGTCCCCGCCGAGACCAAATCCTCGAACGATAATGGGGGCTTTAGATACGTTATCACCCGCTGAACTATTTTTTGAACCATAGGCAGAAACCGCTCTATTTGCTCATTCTCAACCGACTGTTTTTTTTGGTTAGAGTATGCGCGCACAGCGACTGTCTTCAGATGCTTTGGACTATCTTTGACAATCCCGCCCTGTACCGCTCTGGTGCAGGGCCCGTCCTTAACAAGCTGCTGTCCAGCCCCCCCTGCAAATTTTTTAGTCTCCGGAGCCACTGCTTTTTTCCTCTTGTCGCTTCTTTTTATAAAGGTTTGTAATCATCGCATCCGTCAAAACAGCGTTAATTGCTTTTACAGCCAAAGCTGCCGCTACATACGCAAACACTGCCCCTGTCAAGGCCCTTTTGCAGCAGGTAAACGGCGAAAGGCCGCTGAACCAGCCGATTAAGCTAACGCTGAAAAAACATATCACAGCAATGCTTATAGCAATTGACCGAACGTGTAACAGCATAATTACCTCGTATTTCGTAAGGCACAAAGCATCAAAGATATTAAAAATCAAATATCAAAATGTAAAATTAAGGAAGTCATCGCCCCTTAGGGGCGATTCCACAATTTTGATTTTTAATTTATGCCACCTGTGCCTTAGGTATAGGTATCTTTGATTTTTGCATTTCTTCTCTGCGGTGCCTTTGTGCCTCACTTTTCACGTTTCGCAACACATCACTTTGAAGTCCCGACAAGCTGTTGTTCTTGAGACGTTACAGTACCTGCCCGCTCGACGGATATGGTTTCTATCGGTTCTACTTCGGTGCCGAGTACGACCTCGTCATAAGCTATAACCGGCAACGGCGGCACCGTTCGTGACAGCATCGCCGCCAACGCTGAGCGTAATCTCGAATCGCACAGCAAAATCACCTGCTCCTTACCGTTGTCCATCGCCGTTTTCCAGGCCTGTGCGATTTTTCTGCTTACATCCATTGCCGTATCAGCCGGTAAAGCCATACTCATTCCATCTGCTTCCTGTCTGAGGGTTGAGGTCATCTGATGTTCGAGCGCCGGTTCCAGCGTTACGGCTGAAATTTTACCGGCTTTGTCTTTGTACTGCTCGGTAATGGTTCTGCTTAAGGACTTGCGAACCATCTCCGTTAAAGCGGCGGTATTTTTGGTTTTTGAAGCATTTTCTCCCAGTGATTCGAGTATGGCGGTTAATTCACGAACCGGTATTCCATCCTTTAAGAGGTTTCTAAGCACGCGTTGCAGCAGTCCGATAGTAACCTGGCCGTCGGCGCTAACAACTTCTCCGACCAGTGACGGCTGAGTTTTGCGGAGCCGGTCAACGAGAAGTTGAACATCTTCGCGGGTCAATAATTCATCAGCGTGTTTTTTCAGTGTTTCGGACAGATGTGTAATAAAGACAGATTCCGGGTCGATAACGGTGTATCCGTTTAATTCGGCTTTTTCCCTGCTGGCCGGTGTAATCCATAAAGCGGGCAGGCCGTAAACAGGTTCGGTGGTTTCCATACCCTCAACTTTGCTTTGAACGGTACCGGAATCCATAGCGAGGAACATATCGGGCTCTAATCGTCCCTTCGCCACCGGTATATCCATAAGCTTAATTTCGTAAGCGGTAGGTTCGAGATTGATATTGTCCCGCAGCCGAACCAGAGGAATAATGATACCGAGCTGTTGGGCAAATCTTCTCCTCAGCGCCCCGATACGCTCGAAGATAGTGCCGTTTTTACGCGGGTCAACCATACTAATCAGCCGCACGCCGACGTTCACAGAAATTCTATCGATATCCAGCAATTCCTCGACCGGCTGTTTCTCCGCTTTTGCCTGCTGAGATGGTGTTTCGAGTTTTTTCTCACGGCCCTTTTCCTGCTTAGCCACGCCTCGTCCGGCGAAGGCGGCGCCTGCGGCCAGCAATAAAAATGGTATTTTAGGCAGGCCGGGCACCAGTGCCATCGCAGCAATGATTACAGATGCCATTATCAATGGCTGGCTGGTCTTAAGAAACTGCCTTGAAAGGTCATGGCCAACGCTGTGTCGCGATGATATTTTAGTTACCAGAAAGCCCGAGCTTATGGAGATTATTATGGACGGTATCTGGCTGACAAGTCCATCGCCAACGGAAAGAATAGAATAAGTCTTTATGGCCGAAGCCACCGTCATACCATGTGAATAACCTATAGCTATACCGCCAACGAGGTTGACGGCGGTGATTATCAGTCCTGCCTTGGCATCGCCGCGAATGAACTTACTGGCGCCATCCATTGCACCATAGAACTCGCTTTCCTTGACAATTTTTCCTCTGCGTTCGTTGGCCTGGGCATCGGTAATGGTTCCTGCGTTAAGGTCTGCGTCAATTGCCATTTGTTTGCCGGGCATAGCATCGAGGGTAAAACGGGCGGTAACTTCGCTTATCCGCTCGGCGCCTTTTGTGATTACTATAAACTGGATAACGACAAGGATTAAGAATATCACCAACCCTACGACTACGCTTCCGCCGGCAACGAAATCACCGAAGGTCTGGATAATTTTACCGGCATCGGCCTGTAGCAGTATCAGTCTGGTCGAGGCCACGTTAAGAGAAAGTCGGAACAGCGTTACGAAGAGCAGCAGCGAAGGGAAGGTAGATAAATCCAGCGCCTCTTTTGCCGACAGTGTAATTACTAAAACCGCCACCGCCAGTGATATACTGCAAGCCAGAAGCATATCCAGCAACAACGTGGGCAGAGGGATTATAAGTGTGGCAAGAATCGTCGCCATACCCACAACCAGAATGGCATTGCTGTGGGATTCCGAAGAGCCGCTCAGCAATCCTCTATAGTTTGATTTATCAGAAGCTGCCATTTTCGTGTTTCGTATTCCGTAAAATATACGCGATACTCATCGCGTTTCTCGTACAACGTCTAATTTATGCTTATGTTGCGTCTGTCTTCGCAGCCGAATCTTCAAGGCCAAGAACCTGTTTTATTCTGATAGCGAAACAGCCGTCCACCACTACCACATTTCCAGTGGCAAACTTAGTGTCCTTCAGGTACAACTCCGCCGGTGCATCAACAGGTTTATCGAGCTTCAATACCGAGCCGGGACCAAGCTGTAAAAGCCGCCGTATCGGCATCTGTTTTTTACCGACAGCAACCGTAACAGGTATGTTCATATCAAGCAGAATGTCAATGCTTCCCCCGGAACCGCCAACCTTCGGCCCGGCGGCTTCGGGAAATTCAACAGATTGTACCTGTGTTTTCGAGTCCGCCTGCTCAGTATCGTTTTGCTGTTCCTGTTTTTCTTCGGCCTTTTCTTCCACAGCTTCAGTTGTCTCTGCCATATTTTCACTTCCTTTTAATTATTTAGTTCGTAGTCTATGAACTATGAACTCATAACTACGAACCCAGTTCTGTAATTACCACAGCATACTTACCGGCTGATTTCGCAGGTCGGCCGCGAAAAACCGTTCGGCCTTCGACAATCAGTTCAACCGGCTCATCGATTCTCTTATCAAGTAACAATATATCATCAACGCCAAGCCCCATTATCTCTTCGAAAGTAAGCACCGTGGAAGCCAGTTGAGCGGTAACAGAAACCGACATTTCCTGTAAATGCTCAAGGATTACTTTCGAAACATCCTCGGCTGAAAATGCGTTGGTAGCGCCGGGTCTTTTTCCTCTGCCGGCATCAATCAACAGTTCCAGTCTGCCGCAGGGTATTAAGAGGTAAGCTTCAGGGCCGTTTTCTGCCCCCGCTTTCGCTGGTGCTGTCGTTCCCGCTTCTTCGGAGCCGGCCTTTTCAACGCTGAAACTAATCTTGCAGAGTTCCTCCATACCCTCTACCCCTGTCAGCAGCAGGCGGGGCTGTCCCCTGACAATGCCTTTGGCCGTCTGGAAATCGTTCCGCACCACAGCGGTTGACAACGGGCCGGATTCGGCAAATGCCCTGACAATGGCAGAGGCGAAATCCAGTAAAAGCGATTCCTCCAATTGCGATAAATTACCGTCTGAATCTTTTTCGGACTCGGTATCTCCAAGCAGTTGTCTCGCCCAGGTAGTCGCAGTGCGAGGAGCTATTCCAACCAGCCCGTACGGACGTTCCCGGTCTGCGCCGAAAGTCAGGTAATAATCGTTTTGCATATCCTCTAAGTTCTGCTCCAGAAGTTCAGCGGCAAAGTGCTGGGTGGTTGAAGTAATTATCACATCGAAATCACTATGGCACAAAGCGGCAAATTTCTCAGCTATCGTTGCAGCGGCTTTTTTTGTGAAATCGTCAAGTTTTTTGAGCTGGCCGCTATCGAAATAGCGGGGCTGACGCCAATTGTATTCAACAGCTTCTATTTGTGTGGTATCCTCTGATACCTGGGAACCAACAGCGGCAAGGAGTTGCTGTATCTTCTCTCTGCTCAACCCTTCGCTGCGCTCGAGGGCGGGATTGTCAGTAAGTGTGTCGCTCATTGTATAGCGAATTCCTTAAAAAGAATTTTCTTAACGCCGGGCCTGGCATCCGGGAACAGTCTTTCGTTAAAGGCGTCGAGTATTTGTAATTGAATATGCTTCAGGTTCCTGTCCCCTCTGATATCTTCAAGTCCCAGCCCTGCAAGGTAAATAGTAAGCCAGTTTGTCAGGAGGGGTTTCTTCTCCTCGATAAAAGCGATACCCTTTTTTTGGTCCACTTCAGGACTGATTTCCAGCGTCAGCGTCGCTCGAACATAGCGTGTTACGCCGGGTTCATCGAGATTTGCCACAACCGGCTCTAAATCATAATACCAGGATTTTTGATGCTCTGCCGCCGAGCTGTCATCGGCTTTCAGGTCCTCTGCCTGGGCCGGTTCGTCTTTTTGAGCCGGCTCTGCCGTCTGGTCTGTACCGGGGCCGGCCAGTAATCGACTCAGTCCGAAGCCGGCGCCGGCGCAAACAACCACTACGACAGCCATTATTATCAACGGCAAAAACCGGCTCACCAGGCCTTTCCCATCACTCTTTTCCGCCTTTGAATCTTCTTGTTTCTCTACTTCTTTTTTATCTGCTTTTTTATCTGCCATTTTTCAACCTCGCACTACTGTATTTTTTTCACGATGCCACACGGACAACGAAGTTATTACTCAAACTAACCGATTTACGGCCCAAAATTGCTATAACTCATTATTTAATAATATGTTCCGTAAAACAAAAAACAATCAAAAAGCCATCCCGACTTTGTCGGGGTTCCGCAATTTTGTTTTTTAATTTATGCCACCTGTGCCTTAGGTATAGGTATCTTTGATTTTTAATTTTTCAAACTGGCCATCGGTCAGTTTGAGTAATTATCAGGCCGGCTGCAAAGCGCCTTCCTGCCTGTATCGGCGTATTTTGCCGCGCAGCGTTCTGTCACTGATACCCAACAGGTTTGCAGCTTTCGTCTGATTGCCCGATGTCTGGCGTAAAGTATCCAAAATCGCCCGCTGCTCTACCTGCACAAGCGGCACTCCCCCCAGCCCGGAATTAGCGTTTACCTGTGGCAGAGTTAGCATATAGCGTTTAGCGTTCAGTTTTTCTTTTTCTATGCGCCCTATGCTATTACTATCCGCTGTCCGCTGCCCGCTGTCCGCTATTTCCGGCAGTGGCTGTAGTTCATCGAAAAGCCAGGAGACATCAGCTAATGACAGGGTTTGGCCGACTCCCAGAATCAGTGATGTCAACACAACATTTCGCAATTGCCGGACATTGCCGGGCCAATAGTATTTAGCAAAAATATCCATCATCGCAGGGTCAAGTTTAGTGATACGACGCTGCGTTTCGCGGACGTAAAGGTTGACAAAATGCCATACGAGGTCAGGCAAATCCTGTGAGCGTTCTCTCAGAGGCGAGATAACCAACCTTACCCCGCTCAGCCGGTAGTAAAGGTCCTGACGGAATCGTCCTTCCGAAACCTCTTGTAATAAATCCCTGTTGGTAGTACTTATTATCCGAACATTGACTTTGACATTTTCATTCCCGCCGACGCGTTCGAAATCCTGCTGCTCGAGTACCCGCAGCAGCTTGGCCTGAAATTTTATGGGTGTTTCGCTGATTTCGTCCAGCAGCAAAGTCCCGCCATGTGCCATCTCGAATCGTCCCCTGCGCCGAATGTGTGCGCCGGTGAAGGCGCCTTTCTCATGGCCGAACAGCTCACTTTCAAGAAGCGTATCGCTCAGCGCCGCACAATTGATTTTGATGTATGGCCCCTGTGCCCTTTTGCTCTTATGATGGATAAGAAAAGAAATCAGCTCCTTGCCCGTCCCGCTTTCACCGCTTATCAAAACCGGTGCCGAGGTGGGCGCTATTCTTTTAGCCAGATTAACGGTTTGAAACAGTTTGGCGCTTCTGCCCACAATTCTGTAGAGACTTCGGCCGCCCTCGTCGGCGCCGGCCTGCGTTGAAATTCTGTGGTTAGGCAGGAAGGTATCCAGCAGGCCCTCTATTTTTTTACGGTTCAGCGGTTTGATTAGGAAATCGCAACAGCCCGCCCGAATGGCCTTGACGGCTGTCTCGATAGTTTGCCGCCGGTTTTCCGGGCCTCGCTTTTGGGCTTTCGCTACCATAATCACCGGCAGTTCAGGCGAATTCGCCCTGATTTTGGCAAGCAGTTCGAAACCGTCCTGTGACTGCCCGGAGAGGTCCGTCTGCCGACTTATTTTATCGCCGGTGAACACAAGGTCGTAATCGCCTTTGTCCATAAAGTCAACAGCGGTTTTTTTATCGTTAGCAAGATTGGCGCTAATCCCTTTGCGAGCTAAAATCTCAAGTATTAATCGAGCCGGTTCAGGGTCGCTGTCAACTATCAATACATTTGCAATACCGCTTTTCTGACGGTCTTGCTTTACATCGTTTATTTCTGTTTTATTCACTTCTAACACACTCCATATTTCAATTTTCATCCCTGTTTTCGACAATTAACTCACGAGGTTTGTCTTTCTGATACCAATCGATTAATTTGTTCCTGGCCTTCGCCAAATCTGTCCACGGCGAATCGGGATATTCTGTAATTAGCCGCCTGTACATCTTCATAGCCGTTGGCCGGTCTCTATCCCTCATGCAGTTACCTATTTGAAACAGAATCCAGGCCCTGTCCTGCCTGCCCCATAGGGGAGCCGAGTCGGCCTCGTTCGGACTTTTGCGTTTGAGGGCATCTTTGTAAAACACCACCGCTTCTTTCAGCCGTCCGCTGAGAAACAAAACCTCTCCCAACTTAAGAGGATTGTCCAGCCGGTCAGGATATTGCGATAGGTTCTCGAGCTTATGCAAAGTTTGGCCGCTTACAGGATTATATGGCAATTCGGATTCGATTTTATCAGGCCCCTGGGCTGTTTCTGTTTCCGTAACTGCTGAAATTTCATCATTTTCGGTTATTGGTGTCGGCTCAACGACAACGGCAGGTTCGGTGGGCCGGTTTGCCGGCTTAAACTCAACGGAGCGGATTTGCTCGATTATCCGCTGAAGTTCATTTTTACCACCCTCATCTTCTTTGCTTTCAGGAATACTAATCCCGGCCCGCCACAATTGGCGTTCGAGGTCACTATGCGGGTTTCCTGCAATGGTAAAACTACTTTGCGGCAATTTTTCATCAATCTGAGCTGCGAAGTTTACAGAAGCAATATCACTACCGCTTTGCGACTGCTTCGCCGTCAGGCGTCTTCCGGACTGGCGCTCCTGTTGAAACGTGGCAACATGCATCACGGTATTCGGCGTATTCACATCTTGCGATATTTTAGCTAAATAGGGTGCTATAAGATTAATCGGGTCGAGTTGTTCCGATGAAATTTCCGCGCGTCCTGCGGATGCCGGCAGGCAAAAAACTAAAAACGAAAAGCTTAAAGTGCGGAGTGGTAAATGCAAAACGGCAGCGTAAAATTTGCAAGTTTTGAATTTTGAATTGTAGTTTTTCACTTTGAGCTTTCAGTTTTAATCTTTATTTCCACCTGCCCAAAAGAGCCGATACCGCCCTGTCATAATTTTTCTGCCGGTTATATGCTGTCGCTAACAGCTCCAGGGCTTTTTGCCTAATCGCCTCTGATGGTCCCGAATCTAAAAGCTGCGAACAAACAGAAATAGTTTGGGAATTTTGCCCCAGCTTCAAACAAACACCAGCCAGCTTGACAGCGACCTGGTCCGCCAAAGGCCCTGGTTCGACGAGAACAAGAATTTCGGTTAACTTCCTGCGGGCAAGTTCCAATTTCCCTTCAGCGATGTAGCATTTGGTTAATTCGAATAATATTCTCGCCTTTAATTGTGGTTCGGACAAATATTGCGTCCTGTCGCCAAGAGCCGCAACCGCTTTATCAACCAGCCCCATCGCCCGAAGGATTTCGCTTTTGAGTAGTAAAATCTCGACAGATTCTTTCTGGGATAAGACCCCTGAGCGTATGTTCGCCAATACATCAAGGGCATCGACGAAGCGTTCCTGCCGCACATACCCTTTAACCAGAGCCGAGACGGTTTCCACATATTCTTCTCTGGAAAGCTGCGTCGGGTATCCGTTTTGCGTTCCTTTTGCCAAAGGCCGACTTCCCGCCAGTGCGTTTAGGAAAGCATCGTTAGCGGCTTCTGGTTTTCCTAAAGCCGCTAACGTTTTACCCAGTAGAAAATATGCGGAGTACAAATCCCCGCCTGCGCTGTTCTTGGCGAAGCCGATGTATCGAGTCATCCATTTGGCCGCGGTTTCATAGTCTTTTTCTTCATAAAAACACCTGGCAGCTCCGAGTGCTGCCGCCTTCTGTGATTCCGTGGACAAATCAAGATTGTAAACTTTTCGATAGACTCTCCCTGCCTGTCGCAAAAGTCCGGCCTTCATTGTAGCATCAGCGAGATACAAATAGGCCTTCTCGGCAATCTCGACATCGGGATATTGCTCCACGAGCAGACTCAAATCCTCCCTGGCGCCGGAATAGTCCCGCAGGCTGGTTTTCAACTTACTCGATTGTAATAAGGCAAATGGTGCCAAGGATGTCCCGGAAGAGCGATTAGTCACCAATTTGTATTCTGCGATTGATTCTGTTAGCCGGCCTCTTTGCGCTTTCAAAAGTCCCATGGCAAAATGAACATTAGTGCTGCGTTCATCGTCGGGAAACGTAAGTAAAAATCTTTGCCAAAGTGAAACAGCTTCCTGACTGAGCAAAGATATATGTTCTGATAAAGACGAATAGTTTTCCGGATTGAAAATACTTATTACACCTCTTTGCTCATCCAGACGTGCCACCAACCCAACGCCGCCTGCTGCCACAGTGACGAATTGCTGCACCGTTGCCGCCGTCAGAAACAAGCTCACCGGCCTTTTGCGAATACCGTCTGCCCCTTTCAGGGCCGAGTCGCCGCCGAAAGAGAAGCGAATATCAAGGCCGGCATTAGCGGCAAATCTGGCCAACAGTTCCTCAATCGATGCTCCGCGGCAGGTAACAGACCAACGAGGCGAGCCGCTCACTCGCCCGAGTTTCTGAATTTGTGGGCCAAGCAGCCCTTTACTTAACTGCTCTGAGCCGGAATTCAAAACGGTTCGCAGTTGTACTTCGCTTAGGTTGGTGAAGAGTTCTTCCGGTGCGCCGGGATTGCTCCACAAATCATCTGGAAGCTCTTTATCGGCGTCGCAAAGCGAAAGGACATTACGGCTCAAGCACTCAGCAACCAGGAAGTAACAATCCCGCTTCAGCGACAAAGCCCAATCTCGGCCCAAATCCACTGCGTCAATTAAGGCGATTGTTTGATAAGCTCTGGTTCGTGCTCTTAGATATTGCTTTTTCCGCATTTCGAGCAGGCTGCGGTGGTAATTGGCCACCACCCTTACAACAGGTGATCGGCTTTTCGAAGCCCTTCTGAACAGACGGCCGGCCTGGTCGTAATCGCCGGCTTTCTTCATACAGAGAGCCATTTCAAGCTGAAGAAAATCCCTCAGCGATTCTGCTTCCGTGCCTGCGGGAAGATTTTGGCGAAGCTGGTTATAGGCGGCATAGGCCTTCTGGTAATCTCCTTCTGAATAGAAGTCCTGAGCAACTTTCAAAGACAACGGCTGTATCGTCATCGGGACACCTGCCGGGTTGGCAGGGGATAATTTTATGATTTGCTGCGATACTGCCTGTGCGGCATTTTCAACCAGCGGTTCAGGAGCAGGTCTTTGTTGACCGAGAGCTGTTTCTCCGCCGGCAGGTGTTGATGGAGATTTCAACAAGGCATACAGCAGCGCTGCCACAATCACAACGATACCGACAACGAGGACTTTCTGGACGGTCGAAAAATGCTTACGCCCAATTTGCACCGTCGCATGCTGTTCCGAATCCGCCTCATATTTGTAAAAATCTTCGTCTTCGTCAAACACTTCACGTTCTGGTATCTGCGATTCGCTCAGCGGTTCTCCTGCAGATAATTCGCTGTCCGAAGGTACTTCGGAAGAGTTCTTTTCGATAATAGGTTGTTTTTCTGTGGCCATAAATTCCGACTTCGCCCTCAGCTTAGCGTTTACCTGTAGCAGTCCTATGGACTCCTGACGGAGAGCTAACGCATCCCCTATTCTGCGGCAAATTGCAAAATGGTAGCCCGCATTCCCAACATATAGCAACAATTGTGCCAGAGTTGTGTTTGAATCGTGAAACCTGAAGCGTGAAGCGAAAAACCGGATATGCTTTATGAAATATACTTTATGAGATATGGAAGGTGTCAGTATTTTAGACGAGCCGGCAGATTTTCTGACAGAAATCAGTGTTCTGCTTTATTGCGTCTGAAATAAAAGTTTTAAAAACTCTTTTTTAAAAATTTCACATTTTGAACAAACCAAAATTCGACAATTCAACCAAAAAAGAATCTGGCCCGTTCGACTTCACTCAGGAGAGGTTTTGGAGAATTGCTACCTTACATCGTTACGAGCTGAGGCAGGGACGGCGCTAAGAATTCGTTTTGCAATCCTTTTGCAACATACGAACCTTTTTCGATGTTGTACTGCTTGACCTTTGCGTAGAGGGTTGCCCTGGTTATGCCAAGAAGCCCGGCCGCTCTGGTTTTCTGCCAGCCCGTTTCCTGCAGGGCCCGGGCAATCAGCTCACGTTCGGCCTTTTCCAGTGAAAAATCTTTGATGTTGCCAGCCGGCCCAGCTTCCGATAGCTCACCACATTCGAGGGAGTTGATTGCAATACTGCTTAGGCCGATTTTGTCTGTTGTTTCCAGCAGTATTGCCCTTTCAATAACATTACGCAGTTCGCGGACATTGCCCGGCCAGTTATGCCTTTGCAGGGCTTCAACAGCCAATTTAGTCAGTGAGGTTATCTTACCTTTTTTTTCCGGGCATATAGTTGATGTCTCAAGGAAATATTCAGCCAGAAGCGGAATATCTTCTCTTCGCTCAGGTGTTCTAAGGGGGGCGATAGTAATAGGACATATACTCAGCCGATAATAGAGGTCACTCCGGAAGCGATTGGCTCTGCTTTCTTTATAGAGATTGCGATTACTCGAGGCCATTATCGTAGCTTTGCAGGCGATATTCTTGATACCTCCGACTTTTCGGAAGTTTTTTTCCTGGATGACACGCAGCAGCTTGGCCTGCAGGTCCATTGGCATTTCAGAAATCTCATCAAGAAAGAGCGTGCCGGCCCCCGCCAGCTCCAGGAGCCCCATTTTTTCGCTGTCAGCCCCTGTAAAAGAGCCCTTCACGTGGCCAAAAAGTTCACTTTCCAGCAGATTAGCCGTCAGTGCCGCACAATTTACAGCTACAAACGCTTCATTGCGGTGCCTTAGAATATGTATTGCCTTAGCCGCTAATTCTTTGCCCGTGCCCGTTTCTCCGACAATCAAAACCGGATTGCACCGGCTGGCAGCGACAAGTCTAATCATTTTGAGCTTGTCCAGTATCGCTTTACTCCGCCCGACCATAGCGACAGAAGCGGCATAGTCTTCAGCAAAGAAGGTTTTTAGAGTGCCTCTTTCAGCGCCGGCTGGTTCGGATTTATTTTTTATTCGGCTTGCAATCTGTTCCAGCCGGCTGTAATCGCCCTTGCCCTGTAGACAGTCCACGGCCCCCATCCGTATAAACTCTGCAGACGAGCCGGTCCCGTTCTCACCGTCATCAACTATTACGATGGGAACATTTATTGAATTTTTACCAACTGTATCAAGGAATTTGTGGGTATGACCCGGACCAAACCTATCATCAAAAATAACCAAATCAGGTCCGACTGTCTTAATGATGTCCAGGGTCTCGGCCAAGTCGTCAGCCACAAATATTTCCCGGCCAACCCGCCGAGCCAATCGTTGAATTTCTGTATCCCTGCTTACCGCAACAATTCTACGTAAGACCATCCTTGGCCCCTAAACTATAAGTTTTATCCCAAAGGTGTTATTTTTTCACTTATGCGCTCTGCGGCTTTTTTACTTCTTACTCTTTTCCGCCATAGAGAACACAAAGTGTAAAGAGAGAATATCAAATCCAAATCGTTTTTCATCGTACAGGTTATATAGGCTATATGGATTATAGCTATCCGACAAATCGACAAAAAGCTGCGACAACTTTAATTTTTTATGGGACCGGCCAATAATGTCACCGTTTTATCAACCCAAGAACGAATTAATCTTCTGCCATAATTTTATCGGACATTTTAGCAAAACAAAAAACCAAAACCAACAAAGACACAGTATCAATTTTTATAGGACGTTGCTTCGCTTCGCTCAAGTAAAAGTTCAATGTCACCAGGTAGGCCGAAACAAAAAAAACGGCACAACTATCAAACCAGACCCGGCAAAATTTTCTGGTTGTAGGAAAATTTATCCTCCACAACAACTTCTTATTGATAACCGATAATTGGTAATTAATGACCGGCAGTTTGACAATCAATAATCAGCAATCAATTTTCAAACTCCCTTAACGTCTGTTCTAAAAAGAAGTTATCCATCACAAAACCGACAAGGCCAATGGTTAATAGTCAATAATCAACAATTAATGGCTTCAATGTGGCACACCAATTGCTCACTCATTGATTGCTGACTTGTGCCAGTATGGCATCGAGCAGCATCGTTTCGAAAAGAAACCTTGTTTGGTTTTTGGTCTTTTTAATTTAAGAAGGTGGAAAACTTATGGAGCAATTATCACCAACAGCGACAGCAAGCAGCGCCCAGATGGATTATATGAAACTTCTGGTAACGCAGTTACAAAACCAGAATCCTCTTGAACCGTTGGATAATAACGAAATGGCTTCTCAACTGGCGCAGTTCTCGCAACTGCAGCAGCTTGAGTCAATGAATTCGAACTTCGCGGAGGTCCTTGCCGTTGCCAACAGCACCTACGCCAATTCGCTGATAGGCAAGCAGGTTTCATTCATCACGGAAACAGAGACAGGCGCCAAAGATATCACCAGCGGTGTAGTTGAGCAGGTTTACAAAGAAGATGGAGAAAACCTTCTGGTAGTAGGCAGCTATATGGTCGGTATAGAAGAGGTAATGTCGGTCAAAAACTAAAGTCAAATTGAGATTCTAAATGTTCCAGGAATATAAGGAGAAAGAAAAATGAGTTTTGCATTGTCATCTGGAGTTACCGGGTTACAAGCCCACCAAAAAATGCTTGATATAGCCGGCAACAATCTGGCCAATGTCAATACTACCGCTTTTAAGGCCAGCAGGATAACCTTCTCGGAGCTGCTGAGTGAGACGATAAAAAAGGCGTCGCAGGCAACGGCTACCGTCGGCGGCACCAATCCTCAGCAGATGGGCAGCGGTGTTGGGGTAAGCGGTATAGCCCCCAATATGGCACAGGGCAATATCGTAAATACAGGCAATCCCCTGGACCTGGCGTTAGAAGGAGAAGGCTATTTTGTATTGAGTGACGGTTCACAAAGTCTCTACACTCGTGCAGGTGTGTTCGCGGTTGACGCAAACTCGAATCTGGTCGACCCTGCTACGGGCTATACCATCCAGCGTATCGGTTCAGTAGGTGAAAGTGACGGTTTTCAGACTGCCGGCAACAGCGATATTAACGTTCCTTACGATGTAGCAATGGCGGCAAATGCCACATCAGCAGTGAAAGTAGCCGGCAACCTAAGTGCCGATGCGACACTTCCTGCAACACAAACAAATATGCTGACTTCCAATATAGCTTATACAACAAACAACGGCACCACAGCTATCGGCAGCACAGAACTCGACCAGCTCGACCAATTCAGCGGAACGTTTGGTACAACTACCACGATTACGGCCTCCGGTTACGACCCAAGCGGCAATGCTTTAAGCGACACAGGCCTGACTGTTACCGGGGCTACTACTTTGCAGGACGTTATTGACCATTTGAATAACAATGTTCTTACCTCCACTGAGCAGGCGGCATCTTTGGTCAATGGCAAAATACGCATAACCGATGTGGACAGCGGTTATAGCCTGTCGGATATAAAGCTGGCGTTTGCGGATGATGGCAGCGCTTCACTGACGATGCCGTCCTATTTCGAGGTAACCACTGTCGGTGGAGATGAAGTCAAAACCATCAACATTACAGTTTACGATTCTCAGGGAGGCAAACATGTTCTTTCCGGTGCATTCGTCCGAGCGGACACCGCCAATACATGGGATATGGTACTTACCTCAATCACCGGCAATATCAATGATATAACTCTCGATAATCGGCGAATCAGGGGTATAGAATTCGATGCCGGCGATGGTTCTTACTCCGGTTTAAACGCTACCATCGGTGATTTGGCCCAATTTGAAGTAACGTTTGCACATGATACATCGAGTCCACAATCTATTGCAATATCGATGGGTACCACAGGCCAGCTGGACGGCCTGACACAGTTTGCCGGAAACTCTACCGCAGTGGCAAGGGAGCAGGACGGCTACGAGGCAGGCCGGCTTTCCACCGTCTCGGTTAATAACGAAGGTGTACTTATCGGCGCTTTCTCCAACGGTATCAAGAAAAACATTGCCACCATACAGATAGCGTTGTTTCAAAATACAGCAGGCCTGGAAAGCGTCGGTGGTGGATACTTCACTCCGTCGGCCAACTCAGGTGAGGCGGTAGCCACCCAGGCTATGACCGGCGGCGCCGGCTCTATTCACGGTGGAGCATTGGAAAAATCCAACGCCGATGTGGCAATCGAGTTCGTCAATATGATTCAGGCCCAAAACGGCTTCCAGGCCAATGCCAGAACCATCAGAGTTGCCAACGAAATACTGCGGGAACTGACCAGTCTAATCAGATAAAAATCAAAGATTAATTTTGAATTTTACATTATGACTTTTAGCTTTCACTTTTCAGCTTTTAGTTTCTTTTTGGCGATGACGCCTGTCCAACGGTGGCAGGCCGCACGCCAGTTCGATAGCAATCCTATAGCCGAAGAGTGGTTTATTATAGGATGTGCGGCTGCCATAATCATATTAGTCGTACTGTTTTTTGTGGTTAGCAAACGTAGAACAGCGCAGGAACTGAAGGTTACCAGCCAGCTATTTGCCGAGTATGCTGAGAAGAGGGGGCTGAGCAGGCGTGAACGTCAAATTCTGCTGGATACAGCAAGTAAAGCAGGGTTGAAGCGAAGCGAAGCGATTTTCGCTCTGGGCAGCGCATTTGACCGTGGAGCCTCCAAAATGATAGAAGAAAGTATCGCCCGGAATGGTGTTGACGGAAGCAACATGTTGAGAACCGAACTGTCTTTCCTGCGTGAAAAGCTCGGGTTTAGAAAACAGCTTCTCGCCTCGATAGGCTCGACAACGAAGCTGAAAAAGTTAAGCAGCAGACAGATTCCCATAGGTAAAAAACTTCATATAACACGTCGTATAAATCGTAATTCGGGCAATATGGAGTCCACCGTCATAAAAAATAATGATACAGAGCTGACGCTTAAATTAACAACACCATTGGAAAGTACGCCCGGAGAGTTTTGGCGTGCGCGTTATTATTTTGGTGCGTCGGTCTGGGAGTTTGATGCCTCCGTGGCCGGCTCCAGCGGTAACATATTGGTATTGAATCACAGCGATAACGTTCGATTCATTAATCGCCGCCGTTTCCTGCGTGTTGCGGTAAACAAGCCGGCCTTCATCGCACGCTTTCCTTTCACAAGGACGCTTGTCGGAGATGGTGATAGCAGCAAAGCCGGTTCCGAGGCGGAGCAAGTCCCTGCCGGCAGTAAGCAGGTAACTTCCGGCTGCCCCTGGGGACCACCGGAATTTGTCCCCGCAGTTGTTACCGAGCTGGCTGGTCCTGGTTTACGTATGGAGGTTCCGTTAGAGGTAGAGGTAGAGGTAGGTGATAGAGTGTTGGTAGTGTTTAGATTGGGCGAAGAAACGGCGGCATCAAAAATGGTAGAAGATATTGGCGAAGTCAGGCACGCCAAAGCTATACAAAATGGTTTGTCAATAGCAGTTGAATTAATAGGCCTAAACGACTCAGACGTTAATGAGCTAATCTGCGATACCAACGCAGCTTCTTTAAGAACCGGCCCCGAAGGTCAGGATATTCCGTCCCCCGCCGGCAACAAGCAGGGGGCGGAAGGAGTCGCTCAGGAACCCACGGCGGTGCAGGGAGTCTAAAATGGCAGAATTAGGAGCCCAGGTCAGTTCAAGCATTAATACGTTAATGCGGGAATTTAATATCATTACGCACAATCTGGCCAACGTAAGTACGGTCGGATACAAGCGTAGATGCAACGCATTTTCAAAATCCCTTAAGGCCCAAGAAGAGGCGCCGGCGGGAACAGAATCACCCGGCACAGTTGCCTTGAATGCGACCTTTGATTTCTCCCAGGGCAGTATTGTGGAGACAGGCCGACCGTTGGATTTTGCGATGTACGGCAAAGGTTTTTTCGTGATAGAAACACCCCAGGGGCCGCTTTACACCCGCAATGGTACATTCCGCACGAACCAAAATGGCCAGATAGTGGATTCTCAGGGAAGAAGTGTAGCGGGCGAAGCAGGCCCAATTATGATACCGACCGGCATTGGGCTTTCACAACTGAATGTCTCAAGTAATGGAAGCATCAGTGCAGACGGCGTAACTATAGGCAAATTCAAACTTGTCGATTTCGAAAAGAGCGAAAACAAACTTGTCCCTGCAGGGGCAAGCTGCTTTCGGATGCCGGAGAATATAAAGCCGGTTGCAGCCGAACATATAGTTGTAAAACAGGGCTACCAGGAGTCATCCAACGTTAAGATGGTTGACGAGTTAGTAAATATGATAATGGTCTCCCGGCTCTACGAAGCGAATATGAAATTCATCTCAGCCAAAAAAGAAGCCGGCAGCAGTCTTATGAGTGTAGCCATGGGCTAATTTACAGCGTATAGCGGATAGTTTTTTCTCTTATCCGCTAATAAGATAAGGAGAATGGTATTATGTTGAGAGCATTTTCAACCGCAGCGACAGGTATGACAGCACAGCAAATGATGGTGGATGTTATCGCCAATAACCTTGCCAACATCAACACCACCGGCTTCAAGCGAAGCCAGATTGACTTCCAGGATTTGCTTTATGTCAAGATGAGGGAGGCCGGCACAGAGGTGGTTTCAGGTATAACCTCTCCGGGCGGTATGGAAATAGGAAGCGGAGTCCGTGCCGCCTCTACGGTAAAGGTTTTTACAGCCGGCGAGTTTCAGAACACCGGCCGAAAACTCGATATAGCCATTAGAGGGGACGGCTTCCTTCAGGTAAGTATGCCAACCGGAGACATAAATTATACCCGCGACGGAGCGCTGCAAATGAACGCTGACGGCCAGTTAGTTACAGCCATCGGTTATTCTATAGAACCGGCTATCAGCATTCCGACAGATGCCACCTCGGTTGATATCGGCAAGGATGGAAGTGTCAATATTACTGATGCTGCGGGGACACAATCAGTTGTAGGTACTATTCAGTTGGCACGTTTTCCCAACCCGTCGGGGCTTTCCAGTGAAGGAGACAACCTGCTGACCGAAACCGGGGCAAGCGGCACACCTACGACCGGCACAGCCGGAGAAAACGGCTTCGGCGCTATCCAGTCGGGGTTTCTGGAGAAATCCAATGTCCAAATGGTAACCGAACTGGTCAATCTTATAACCGCCCAACGAGCATACGAGATAAACTCCCGCGCAATAAAGGCAGGTGACGATATGCTTCGAACGGCAAATCAAATAGTCAGATAAAGGAACATTATGAGCGGTAAAACAATCCGGCTTATCTTAATTACTTCCCTGCTGTATTCGTTGTGCACTGCATCCGATGCGTTGTGCGAAAATACGCGCAATACGATAGAGGTTTATCTGCTCAGAGAAGTTACAGTTAAGGACAATACCGTCCGTCTGGGCAGGGTCGGCATAATCAGGGGCGAAGAATCTCTCGTAGCCAGGGCAGGTGAGATTGCCTTAGGGCGGATTTCAGTTCCAGGTCAGAAAATGATAATTGACCGGCCGACTGTTCTTAGCAGATTGGCCTCCAATGGAATCCCGGCTTCTAAAGTAACATTAACCGGCGCCGAAAAAATAACGATAAAACAGCAGCAGCAAATCATCAAGGGCGGCAAATTCGTTGAGCTGGCTTTACTCTTTCTGGAAAAAAATCCGCCTGCTGATTCTGTTTGCCAACTGAATCCGATACGGATACCGGCAGATTTAGTCGTACCCACAGCGAGCAAAGATATAAAATTGTCCCCACGTCTGGCCGGAAGCAGTGCTGCAAACCAGGCCGGGGTTCGGATTGCAGTACTTGCCGACGGCAAACAGATAGGGACTCGTGAAATAACTTTCCGGTTGAAATACAATTACCGCAGAGTGGTAACACTGGCCGAACTCGACGCAGGTACGGTCATCAGCCCTGAGAATGTCAGGATAGAAAAGAGCATTGAAAACTATCCCGAGCCTGCCAACTGGAGCCCTCCTTATGGTCTTATCACCAAACGCCGACTGGGAGCCAACACTGTGATTCGTCCGAATATGGCAGGGGCTGTGAAGCCGCCGATTCTGCTTAACCGAAATCAAACCGTCGTCATTCGACTTGAAAGACCGGGACTTCTGATTACAGCCATCGGAAAAACTATGCAAAAGGCCAGGGCAGGTGAATATATAAAAGTGCGAAACGTGGACTCACGCCGGATAATTTTTGCAAAAGTCAATGAAGATGGAACTGTAGAGCCTGTTTTTTAAAAGGAGAAACAATGAACAATAGAATGGTTTCAGCGCTTGTTTTAATAGCTTTTCTACTTGCCTCGCCGGCTGTCTCGCAGGCCGGCTCCATCTGGGCCAGGAGAGACAGGAATATGCCGGATTTATACGCCGACGATGTAGCTCGCCACATAGGCGACATCCTGACCATTACGATTACCGAAGACAGCAAGGTCGAAAACAAGGCAAAAAGAGACCTTAAAAAAGAAACCGACCGGTCAACAACCTTCGATGGGAAACTGGGGATTGACCATATTCTGCCCAGCATCCCCGGTTTTAATATGACGGCCAAATCCAGTAACGAGCTGAAAGGTAAAGCCGATTTCAAAGACGAACGCAGCTTCATCGATTCGGTTACGGTAGTGGTGATAGACATCCTGCCGAACGGCAATCTTGTGGTTATGGGGACTCGCAACCGTAATATCGCAGGTGATAAGCAAATCATCGAGGTAAGCGGCATAGTCCGGACAAGCGACATTGCATTCGACAATACCGTTAAAAGCGAACGGATTGCGGACTTTCGCATTGTCAGCAGAAACGGCGGTGTAGCGGAGCCATTTAACAGGCCCGGCTGGCTCGGCAGAATATTTGACATCATTCGGCCATTTTAGGAAACGAAAAGTGAAGAGCAGAAAAATCTATAATCAATTATCAATAATCAATTTTACGCTTTTGTTTTTAATCTTACTAAGTGCAGTTGGAACTGGGCGGTGCGAGCGAATAAAAGACATTGTTGACATTCAAGGGATTCGCGGTAACCCGCTCACCGGTCTCGGCCTGGTTATAGGTCTGGCCGGCACTGGTGACAGCACCCTGCCGTCGCAGCAAATGCTGACGAACATATTCAGAGATTCCGGACTGGTTCTTTCTCCCGGCGATTTGACCGGCGGTAACATCGCAATTGTTATGGTAACGACAGAACTGGGGCCTTTTGCCCGCCAGGGATCTCGCATAGATGTTGACGTCTCTTCTGTAGCAGATGCCAAAAGTCTTCAGGGCGGAATGCTTTTGGCAACGCCACTAAAAGGTCTTGACGGCCAGGTATATGCTGTAGCTCAGGGAGGCGTCTCGATTGGCGGCTGGACGGCATCGGGTGACAAGTCCTCGATTACGAAAAATCACCAGACGGTCGGCCGAATACCTTCCGGCGCAATCGTTGAAAAGGCCGAAATTGCCAGCTTTGTCGAATACATTGCGGGCCACAGGTTTATCACGCTTAACCTTAGAAACAATGATTTTTCAACTGCCGAGCGAATCAGAATAGCCGTTAATCGACTCTTCCCGGACAGTACAGCAGTAGTTGACCCCGGCACTATCAAAATCAAAGTGCCCAGCGAAATCAGTCAGACAGGTATAGCCGGCTTTATCGATGATATTACAAAGTTTGAAGTGAAGGTCGATATCCCTGCGGTAGTGGTTATTAACGAACGCACCGGCACCATTGTGGTCGGAGAGAACGTCGGCATATCGGCGGTGGCGATTTCCCAGGGCAGTCTTGTTGTAAAAATCAAAGAAACCGCAAACGTCTCCCAGCCCACAGCGCCTTTCTCTGATGCCGGCACGACCGAAGTTGTCCCGGAAACAATAATAGGAGTCGAAGAGCCGGAAGGATTTCTGATTTCTGTGCCACGGACGGTTACCGTCTCAGACCTGGCTAAAACCCTCAATGCCATAGGAGCGACGCCAACAGACCTCATAGCGATATTCAACGCCTTGAAAAAAGCCGGCGCTCTTCAAGCTAAGCTGGAAATAATGTAGGCCACAGGACGCCTTACGGCGGAGTAACTCTAATGGATAGCGCCAAATTGATATTAACCGGAGCCGTTTCACCGCCGAGTCCCCTGCGGGATTTAGGCAAGCTCGATGGTATTTCGGAAGAGAAGAAGAAACAAATAGCCAAAGATTTTGAGTCGGTTTTTATCAATAAACTGCTGAACGAGATGAAAAATACTATCGGGGACTGGGGCTTTGACAAAGATGGCGCATCCGGACAGGTTCAGGGGATATTCTGGCTGTACCTGGCCCGCGACATCGCAAACAACGGCGGCTTCGGGATGTGGAAGGACATATACAAATTTTTAACCGATTCGAGCCAGGCAAAAACAACGACACAGTCACTGGATAAGAATATATGAAAGAGGCGGTTATTGAAATAGAAGATAAAATCGACGAACTGCTCACTTGTCTCGACAAAGACATTCAGCATATACAAGAGTGTTCGTTGCGATTGAACGAACTGCGCAGTCTGGTCGTTAAGCGTAACGATACCTCTCTGGGTAAACTGCTCGAGACTATTCGGGTTGCCTCGGAGCGTTACAGAAGCTGCGAATCACAACGACAGTCGTTACGAAAAGAATTGGCGATTGCTTTCGGCTGTAACCCCGGGCAAATGACCCTGTCCAGACTCGAAGCTGCGTTGCCAAAAGAAAAAAAAGCTCAAGTAGCCGAGAGGAAGGCAAAATTAAGAGTATTGACTGAGGAGCTTAAGAAAGAGCATTTAAGCACGGCACTGCTTTTGTCAGATTGTGCCAGATTCAACGGCCTGCTTTTGAAAAGTATTTTCGACCTCGGCGGCACCGGGATAGTTTACTACAATTCCAACGGGGCCGCCAAACGGCAGACTGACACAGCTTTTGTAAATTTGCGCTTTTGAAAAATTTCCAATCTAAACGGAGTTAAGAAATGTCGAACTACTCCATAGGTATCAGCGGCCTTGATGCAGCCCAGAAAGCCCTTGACATAATCGGCAATAATATTGCCAATGCGGCTACTGACGGCTATCACCGCCAGAGATTAAATATGACTCCTGCGTACTCATCACAGGCCGGCCCTGTTTTATTGGGGGGAGGCGTCAATATTGCCAGCGTTACCAGGATAATAGACGGCCTTTTGGAGCAGGAGATTCTCCGACAGCAGTCGTCATTAGAGCAGGTCTCACAGGAATTTACCACGCTGCGTACCGTTGAAAGCGCATTTGGAGAGCTTTCAGCCGGAGACGGTTTGAACGCAGCAATAGACGAATTTTTCAACGCGTTGGGCGACCTCAGCGCTCACCCGACAGAGACCATTTGGCAAAATCAAGCTGTAACCGCTGGCCAGACTATGGCTGGTCAATTCAGAACATTAGGAGAATTTCTGACCTCGCTTCAAACCCGGATTAAATTAGAAGCCGAAAATACCGTCGAACGAATTAACACGCTGACAAGTCAGATTGCCGAACTCAACGACAACATAGAAAGGATGTCAATAGGTGGCGGACAGGCCAACAATTTGCGGGACCAAAGGGACCAGTGCATAGCAGAACTGTCTGAATTGGTTGGCGTCCAGACCCAGAACAGAGACTATGGCGTGGTCGATGTCGTCGTTGCCGGAACACCTGTAGTGATAGGCGCTTCTGCTACCGCACTGGAGGTGGGGCTAAAAGAAGACGGCAGTCTGGGCATTACCGTTACCGGCGCCAACAATGTAAACAGTGACGTGCAAGGCGGTCGGCTCGGCGGATTACTATCGTTGAAAAATGAACTTATCACTGAAATTCAAAACGACATGGACGATTTAGCAAGTGGGATAATACAGCAAATAAATCAATACCACGTTCAGGCGGTAGGTTCACAAGGCTCGTTCACCGAACTGACCGGCTGGACAATGACAAGTGAAAATTTAGCCGATTTCAATCCATCCGTAACTGACGGTAAAATATACGTAAGAGTTACGAACACCAGCACTGGAGCGATAACCCGCCACGAAATTGACATTGATGCATCGGCAGATTCATTAACCACCATAGCCACATACATTACGAACAACATTACCGGCCTGACTGCTTCGGTGGCCTCTTCGAAGCTGCATATCCAGGCCGATACAAACTATAAATTTGATTTCCTTCCCGCAGTTCTGTCTGCGCCGACGGCAAGCAATCTTACAGGGACATCACCGCCGACTATATCTGCCTCCGGCATTTACACGGGTACGAAGAACCAGACTTTCCAGTTTACGGTGATAGGTACCGGTTCGGTCGGCAATGGCACCTTACAGCTTGAGGTGAAAAACGGTGACGGCCAGGTGGTTACTACTCTCAATGTCGGCGCAGGTTATGCAGCGGGCGATATGCTCGATATAGGCGATGGAATCAGAATATCTCTTAGCACCGGAGACTTAAACGCGAACGACACCTTCGAGGTCGATGTGTTTGCTAATACCGATACTTCGGGAGTATTGGCTGCGGCTGGAATCAATACCTTTTTTTCCGGCAACAGCGCCCTGAACATAGCGGTTTGTTCGGACATAAGCGATTCGCCGGCTCTTATAGCAACGGCTCTGGGTGCGGATATGACGGATAACGCCAACGCTTTACGGCTGGTTGGCGCCAGGGACGAAGCCCTGAGCAGTTTGGACGGCTTGACGACCGGAGAGTTTTATCGCCGGCTGATTGCAAATCTCGGTCAACAGCTTTCCGTTAAACAGATGCGCCAGGACAACATCGCCGGCTTAGTCCAAAACCTCGCTAATCAGCAAAGCGAGATAAGCGGTGTCAACATCAACGATGAAGCTGCCCAGCTATTGATTTTCCAACAGATGTTCCAGGCAATGGCCAAATATATGAACACAATTCAATCGTCAATATCAGCTATTATGGAACTGATATAAACAGCCGAGTTTATTCCAGGGGTCTCAATGAGCGGAACACTGAGTAATATTTACAATAATATCAGCTTTTCTTTGAATTTTCAAGCCGAGGCGATGGCTCGCCTGCAGGAACAGGCATCTACCGGCTCGCGGATAAATCGGGCCTCTGATGACCCATCTGCGGCGTACCAGGTTTTAGGGCTCGACTCTCAGCAAAGGTCTATGGAAAATTATATAGACGGCCTCTCGGAGCTTGTTAGTACGCTGGAGCTTTCCTCCACCATTATCGAGAATATGATGTCATCTCTGGCGGAGACGAAATTACGTCTGGTTCAAATCTCCGGCGGCATCTATGACGACCAGGCACGAGAAAGGACAGCAGAGGGTATCAACGATATATTAGAGCAGATAGTTTCACTGGCTAATACCAAACATAATAACCAATACCTTTTTGGGGGAAGCGATACGGCCTCGGCGCCCTATACCGTGGAGCGCACTAACGGGAAAATCACCAGCGTAACCTACCAGGGCAGTCTCGAGGGTCGCAATATTGAGGTGGCCCCCGGAGTGCAGTCCAGTGCTCTTTATGTAGGCGATAATATTTTTCGTTCGAGCAATCGCAGCAGCCCCATCTTTCCGGGTGATACCGGCGCCAAAGCCGGCACGGGGACACCGAGTGTTACCGGCGATGTCTGGCTGACGGTAATCCACGATGGCAGCAATTACAAACTCTCTATTGACGATGGAGCCAGCTACATAACCGTCCCCGCCGGCGGAGAGACCAACCAGCTTGTAACGGATTCGCGAACCGGACAGGTTCTCTACGTTGACACTACCGGAATAAACAGTACGGGAGTTGAGTTGGTACGCATACCCGGAACTTATGACGCATTCAATACGCTTATTACCATCCGGGACATACTTGAGAACGATAGAGAGCTTTCCGATGCTCAATTGCAGCAGCTACAGGATAATTCGTTGGATTCACTGAAAGAGATAAGCAATCTTTTGTTACAAAAATCTGTTTCTGCGGGGTCAAAAATTGGTTTCCTGGACAATCTCAAAGATAGTCTAAAAAATCTGAAGTACGACACTGAGGATGAAGTAACTCGTTTGCAGGAAGCTGACATTGCTCAAATAGCAATAGATATGTCTCGCCGTCAGGTTCTTTACCAGATGTCGTTGTCCGTAGCTGGAAAACTTATGTCTATGTCGCTGCTGGATTTCCTCAGATAGCCGCTGAGGATAAACGTGAAAAACTTCAGAGATGATTGTTTGAACAACATATATGTTTGATATTTATACAAATTTTGCACTTGGACCTGCGAAATCGCAAATAAATACCCGTCTCGGCTGACGGCACAGAATTTGCGTAATGGTTGCTATATAGCCATTTAGCCGCAGGTCTGTAAAGAAAACTTGTTTTAAGGACTGTAACGTAAATACGGAGTAAGGCAGATGACAATGGGGACAAAATCGAATCATTACCAGAGAGGTTTGGAATTAGCCGAGGCCGGCAGGCACAGCGAAGCTCTCGACTGTATTCAAGAACATCTTCGCACAGCGTCGGATGATGCGCAGGCCCTGAACGATGCGGGAGCAATTCTCCACTGCCTGGGCCGCTCGGACGAAGCCATCAATCATTTTGTCAAAGCCAGGGCCCTGCAGAGCGACAGCCCTGAGATAATCTGGAATCTGGTAGAGGCATATCTTGCTCTCGGGAGAGCAAACGAAGCGGTACAGCTTTTCGACGATATGGAGCGAATGGGCATATTGAATGCTGATGTACTTAACAGAACCGCTAATGTATTTCTAAATCAGGACAATAAGGCCGACGCCATCGAAATGCTGCTCCGTTCACTGACAAACTGGCCCGACCAGGAAATTCTCAAGCCGATGATTGAAGTGATTCGCTCTAAAAGAGGCAAAATCGCATTCTTCTGCGGATTAAGCGGCGATGTAAAGTTTCTGACGGATATTTACGAATTCACCGAATCTCGATATCAGGTACAGCTTTCCGGGAACCAAAGTATCGACCAGATGTATGAACTAATGAAGGCCAGTGACATAGCCTGGTTTGAGTGGTGTACCGATGTAGTTGCAGAGGCCTCAAAACTGCCGAAAGTCTGCAAAAATATTGTCCGGCTTCACCGTTTCGAGGCCTACCAGAACTGGCCGAGCCGGGTCCGGTGGGAGAACATAGATACACTCATCACCGTTGGCAACTCGTTTGTCAAAGACGCACTGATTAAACAAGTGCCCGATATCGAAAGTCGCACGCGGGTTGTCACGATTCCCAACGGCGTCAACTTCGATAAGTTCAAGTTCATTGAGAGACAGCCCGGCAAGAATCTGGCCTGTGTGGGCTATCTGAATATGAGAAAGAACCCTGTATCCCTTCTGCAGTGTATGCAGAAGCTGCACTACATTGACTCTGAATATAAGCTGTTCTTTGCGGGAACTTTCCAGGACCCAATGCTCGAACAGTATATCAGGCATATCTGTAAAGCACTTGAACTCACAGATGTGGTGTTTTTTGACGGCTGGCAGGAAGATATAAATTCCTGGCTTGAGAATAAACACTACATCGTCTCAGCCAGCATCGCAGAATCTCAGGGTATGGGATTGCTGGAAGGTATGGCCTGCGGATTGAAACCGGTTATCCACAATTTCCCGGGAGCAGACCAGATTTTCCCGCCGCAGTTTCTATTTAACATTTCCGAAGAATTCTGTGAGCAGATTCTCTCCGGTACATACGAGCCGCGGAAGTACCGCAGATTCGTAGAAGAAAATTACCCTCTGAAAGAACAGTTGCGCAAAATCAACGAAATTTTTACCCAATTTGAAGCCGAGATGGATTCAGATAAATTGCCTGTTGGTGATTTCCAATTGCCGGTTGAAAATCGACTTGGATAGTTTTTGATATGGCCAAAGACATAGAGAGCAAGACTGGGCCGATGGTCAGCGTGCTCGTCCCGACTTTTAATCGGCCCCGGTACCTGTCTGTGGCTCTGGCAAGCGCTTTGCACCAGAGTTACAGAAATCTCCAGGTTATTGTAATCAACGACGGCGGTGAAGACGTAAGCGATATAGTTAATTCATTTAACGACCAACGGATAATATTTATCAACAGGAAGGAAAATCACGGCAAGGCCTTCTCGCTCAACGAAGCGTTAGCCCGAGCCGAGGGAAAATACATCGCCTATCTTGACGACGACGATTTATATTATCCCCATCATATCGAAACGTTGGTTGATGCTCTGGAAAACAGAAGCGACTGCCAGGTTGCGTACAGCGACCTGTACAAAGCATATTGTAAAGTTTCTCCGGACGGCAGCCGGCAGGTCTTAAGCAAGGTCGTTGAAATCAGCCGTGATTTCGACCGTTTTCTTATGCTCTACTTCAATCACGCCCTGCACGTAAGCTTGATGCACCGCAGAGACCTGCTTGAAAAGACAGGTCTTTATAATGAACAGCTCAACGTTCTAATCGACTGGGACATAACCCGTCGGCTGGCTTTCTTTTCGGATTTTCATCACGTCTGCGAAATCACGGGCGAATTTTACAGCCCTGTCGGCGAATCCGACAGAATATCAGTTCAGCAGCGCAAAGATGAAAACGAGTATCTAAAGAACCTTCTGACGATACGAACCACAAGGCCGGCCAAGCCCTGGACAAAGATTAAGGATATGTCCATCATTTTTTCTCCGGATCGGCTGAACAAACAGGCGGGAAAAACCATCGGCTCTATCTGGAGGCACACTTTCTATCCGTACAAAATTTATCTTCCGCTGCCGCATACCGATTTCAACAAGCTCAACACAGATATGCCAAACATAATCAACGTACCGGTCAACTTTCCCGCCTCCAGTACCAAGCGGATCGATACAGCCCTGGCCGTATGCGATGGCGAGTATATTGTCATCGTACCAAGCGGCTTTGACATAGAGGAAATGTGGATAGAGGACCCGCTTTACGCTCTGATTAACAATTCGGATGCTCGCGAAGGATTTGAACTGGAAGGTTCAACGGATATGCTCTGGGCGGTGGTAGTAAAAAAAGATGACTTAAAGTACGCTCGGGAAAGCTTTCCACATTTGTCAATTTGCGAATCTCTGAAAGCCGCCGGTATTGTAATAAGACAATTGCGTCCTGAAGAAATCCCCTTTCAGTTTGACCAGTTGCTTCAACAAGCCCGGTCAGCGGAAAAAGACGGTAACTGGGCCCAGGCAGCCCAGCTATTCGAATATATTGCCGAACATCACCAGAACCAGCTATGGATGAAAACACTGGCCGCGAAGGCTTTTTTCAAAGCTGGCAGCCACACCAAAGCAGCTAAGCTCAGTTGCGAAGTCAACCGGCATCGGCCTACAGTGAATACACTCTTGTTAGAAGCAAAGGTTAGCCGGGAAAAAGTAAATTTTAACTCAGCGATTGAATTACTCAAAAGAGCGGAACAAATACTTGAAGGAAGTGAATTGTTATGGACATAACACAGGAAAATACTGCTGAACAGCCCGATTTGACCCAGCACTACGAGGTTTTACAGGAACTCGGCGATTGTTACACCTCCGTCGGCAACTATGTACAGGCACAGCGCTGCTACGAAAAAGCGGCATCACTGGGACCTGATGAGCCGGGTCCATACGTTGGTCTTGGAGTAGTTGGACTGCAGGAAAATCTTCTTGATGATGCTGAAGTAGCCTTCAGGGTCGCGGCTCGGCTGGACACCAATTGCGCCAAGGCCTATTGCGGACTGGCTATGGTCGCACAACAAAAATGTGATTACAAGCAGGCCTTTGAGATGTATCTAAAGTGTTTGGAGTTAGATACCGACAACCTGACAGCTCTTTTGGGACTGTTTCAGGCCTCTTGCCAGATGGGCTCATTCGCAAAGGTCATTTACTATCTGCAGCTGTATTTGGATATGCACCCGGCTGACATATCCGTTATGTTCTCCCTGGCAGCGTTATATATGAAAGACAGCCGGCTTGAGCAGTCCAAAAAAATCCTCCTGGACATTTTAACTTTGGATGCCGGCCATCAGGATGCAGCTAATCTTCTGGAGGAAGTTGAGCACAATTTGGCTCAAACAAGACAAGGCAGCAGGACAGGAGTTCAGGTTGGATGAGTATGGATAGACAGATACATCTGTTGGATAAGCTTCAGAGTCTGCTGGAAAAGCAAATAGAGCTGGCCCGGCAGGGTAACATCAACAAGGTTGAGGTTTTAAGCAAGCAAGCCGGTTCTGTTGTGGGAAAAATCGCACAGACAGGGGTTCTCGAACTGCCGGAATTTAAAAATCGACAAGAGCAATTGCAAAAATTATACGAAGATTTATGTCTGGCCGTTACCGTTCAAAAAGCCGGAACCACCGAAGAGTTAAGCCGGCTCCGCAAGGGCAAAAAGACCATAGAGGTTTATCGAAGTAATATCTGAGGAAGTATCAATGCTAAATACGGAAGCACAAGTTGAAGCGGCTGTGCGCTGCTCGATTATCCTGTCCGCCGGTAACGATTCTTCGAAGCTCAGTGCGTACCTGCAAAAACTGAGCGAGAGGGAGCTGCCGGGTGACTATGAACTGGTGGTTGTTAACAGCCGGGGATTGGAGATTGATGAAAGACAATTAAGGGCGTTTTTACCGGCGATAAAGGTTTTGGACCATGGTGGATTCTTAAGTCAAGAGCAGTCATTCAATAAGGCAGCAATGGTAGCAAGAGGCAAGTTTTTGCTATTTGTAAGTGGTTTTATCGAATTTGATAAGCAGATATTGGAAGAATCCATTAACGACCTTGCAGCTTCAGGGGAGAAGATGAGCGTTTCTGCAAATAAAAATTTTGTATTGACCAAAACCCCTTTTTGCTCTCCCGAAGCTAACTTAGACGGTAATGGTGAACGTGTCGATATATTTTACAAAGAAGACGTTAAATTTGATGAATTAGGTACGACCCAAAAAAGTCATTACAAGAGATATGAGTATGCTAAATCTATCATTTCGCCTGGAAAAACGGTCGGAGATTTTGCGTGTGGGACAGGCTATGGCAGCATTATGTTATCAGAAAAATCCGACCGTGTAATTGGCGTGGATATTGACGAAAAAGTTATAGAACAAGTAAAAGTTCGTTACAAAAACAGGAAGAACGTCGAATTTGTCCATGCAAATCTATTAGATTTAAAGTACCAATCTTTATTTGATTATATCGTTTCCTTTGAGACAATTGAACATTTGAAGGAAGACGATATCCTTAAACTGTTTGGAATTTTCAGCCGTGCACTTAAACCTGGCGGAACGCTTATTCTTTCAACGCCTTATATACAGGAGAGGAGTCCTGCGGCAATTAACATGGGCTTTCATCTGACGTTTTATATTGATGAGGCAAAAATTAAGCAATGGTTATCCGCAAATAATCTGATACCTGAACTTCTTAAATACCAGAACTACCAGACGCATAACGTTGAGGATCATCTCGATAAAAAAGATTTCATAATCTGTGTTGCTCGTAGTTGTAAAACTGTTGTTCCTAAAGGACAAATCCCAAAGATATCGATACTAATCACGGCCTTTAATAGAGCCGATTACCTCAAAATGGCAATAGATTCGGCGGTCAATCAAACTTATCCTAACGTAGAAATTTTAGTTTTGGATGACTGTTCTACAGACGACACCGTAAGTCTCTCGGAGGCTTACTCTAACATAAAGAATGTTACGTTCATCAGAAATGAACGTAACATAGGATTCATAAAGAACTGGAATAAGGCTGTGTCATTATCTTCGGGTGAATATATCAAAATAATGGGAGATGACGACATACTCGAAAATAATTGCATTGCTGAACAGGTAAAAATCCTAAATGAATGTCCTGATGTGGGAGTCGTTTGTTGTAATTATCACATCATCGATGAGAATAACGACATAAAAAACAATAATAATCCATATCGGTTATTCAACAAAAACACAAAGGAGAATGGTGAAGAATTTATCAAAAATTATCTTTTACAAAAAAGACCGGTAGGATGGCCGACATCTATATTGTTTCGAAAAGAAGATTTTGAAAAGGTCGGTATTTTCGACGCTGACGTGGGAAGCGCAGCAGATATTGATATGTGGTGTAGAATTTTAAGAAGCAAAAACTTTTACTATTTGGACCAAAAGCTTGCGTACAATCGGCAGTTTCCAGGTAACTTATCTAAAAAATTAAGCAAAACAGGCATAAACCACTTTTACGCCAAAACAACTCAGTACATAAAGAAAAAAGAACAGATGGCCATCAAGAACATTATTGATGAGTTCCATAAAATTTACTATGACCCAAAACAGTTGGGAATGGTTCAACCGTTTCAAAATACATACTGGTTAGGAGCCCCTATACTTCAGTATCCTGTTGATATGTTCACCATTGCTGAAATACTATGGGAGAGACAGCCTGACTATTTAGTAGAATGCGGCACCAACAAAGGAGGTGCGTCTTTTTTCTTTGCTTCAATCTTTGAATTGATAGGCAGAGGTAAGGTTATCACAGTTGACCTTACGAGCAAGGAAATGCCGGACCACAGAGTATTCAAAGAGAGGGTTACTTGTATCGTAGGAGACAGCACGGATATTAAAGTTGTTGAAAAAATAAAGATGATGGTCAACAACAGCGGGGTTATGGTACTACTTGATAGCGACCACTCTAAGGGGCATGTTCTCAAAGAAATGGTGTTGTATTCTGACATCGTAACTATAGGAAATTATATGATTGTTGAAGACGGTACTGTAAACGGGCACCCACTACTCCCACAATACGGACCTGGCCCCTACGAGGCTATACAGGAATTCCTCTCCACGAGAAGTGACTTCGAACAGGATGAAGAAAAAGAGAAGAAACATCTCATAACATCCTGTCCATCAGGTTTCCTGAGAAAGGTAAAAAAGCTTTAAAGGAAAGAAAATGCTTATGGAAGGACGAAAAATCCTATTTTTAACCGTAGGCTGTATAAACTACGACTGCGATATTAATTTCTACGAGCCGCTGAAGCAGATTTTTTCAAATGTAATCAACTATAATTACATTGAAAAAATCAAACAAATCGGCAAGGAATCGATGAATGCAGAAATCATCGAGACAGTAAGAAAAGAAAAGCCCGATTATGTTCTGCTCCATACCTACCAGGACCAGGTAGAGATGAAAACGCTGGACACGATTGGTACATTAGGAACAAAAGTAATCGCCTGGTTCTCCGATGACCACTGGCGGTTTGAAGACTATTCGAGAATAGTAGCCAGGCACGTTTTTTGCTCGGTTACTACAGATAAGCATTCCGTTGAGAAGTATGCAAAATTGGGCCTTAATGTTATCAAGTCTCAGTGGGCGTCAAATCAGAATTATTACAAAAAAATCGACGCCAAATTTGCCTATGATGTTACTTTCATCGGGGGCGGCCATGGGAAACGGCTGGAAAATCTGCTTTATCTGGAAAACAGGGCTGTGCCGATTACTGCTTTTGGAAAAGGGTTCGGAAAATTCGTCGAATTCGATGATATGATAAAAATATTTAATGCCAGCAAAATCAATCTTAACTTTTGCGGCAGCTCCCGGAATGACGGTATCAAACAGATAAAAGGCAGAGTTTTCGAAGTGCCGATGTGCGGCGGCTTTTTGCTGACCGAATATGCCGATGGATTAGAAGAATATTACCAGATAGGTAAGGAAATAGAATGCTTCGAGAACATTGCCGAAGCGGTGGAAAAAATTTCGTATTATCTAAAGAATGATGATAAGCGAATGGAGATAGCGAATTGCGGTTATAACAGGGCATTGAAAGAGCATACCTGGGTGAAAAGACTAAGTGCGATGTTCGATGAATTAGACAGGATGCAGCCGGAACAGCCGAAGATAAGTTGTACATTTTCGCATCAGGAAAGAAAAACAAATGAACCGTCCGGAATATCTCATTCTGACAGCGAGAGTCCTCGAAAGCGAATTCTGCTTACGACCTCCGCCGCCCCGGCCCAGGCGCCATTTTCAACTAAAGAAAAAAGGCCGCCTATAGGAATCGGGTTCCTGATTTCCGTGCTGCGTAACGCCGGCCACGAAGTATCTTTCATAGACAACTACTTACAGCCGACCAACTTTCTCGATACAGACTACCTTTGGAAAAACAAAATAGATTATGTCGGCATTTATGCGAATACAATTTGCTTCCGCGATACTCTCCGAATGCTGCACAAACTCGAACATTTGAGACAAACACGCAAATGGGTCGGCAAGATAATCGTAGGAGGCCCTCACACTACCGTAGCTGCAGATACCATTCCAGACTTTGTCGATTACATTGTGCAGGGGGAAGGGGAACGTGCAATTCTCGATATTGCAGACGGCAAAGTTACCGAAAGAATTGTGAATTATCCCCGCATAGAAAATCTGGATGCATTACCAATGCCCGCCTGGGATTGTTTCGTTAATTTACCCTATGACTGGAGCGTTAAGTTTTTTCAGGACAGCCCTATATTCACAATGAATACGAGTCGCGGCTGCCCGTTTAGATGTACATTCTGCTCTGTCTGCTCTGTCTGGGGCAGGAAATATACATATTTCAGCGCTGAACGAATTGTCTCCGATATTGAACATCTTATCGAACATTACGGAGTTAAAGGAATCTATTTCCGGGAGGATAATTTTACCCTTAATAAGGAAAGATTGAGCAAATTTTGTAATTTGCTTATAGAGAAAGGGATAAAGATATCCTGGGCCTGTGAATCAAGGGTCTCCAACCTCAGCAGAGAGACGGTTGAGTTGATGGCCCGCGCCGGCGCAAAGGGGTTTTATTTCGGAGTGGAAAGCGGTTCTCAAAGAATACTGGATTTATTACAGAAAGATATTACTGTCGAACAGATTAAAAATGCTTTTAAATGGTGTCATGAATTTGGTGTAAAAGCAGCAGCGAGCGTAGTCGTTGGGGTTCCCGGTGAGACCGAGTCGGATATCAGGGAAACAGCGGAGCTGTTGAAGCAAATAGAGCCAGATGTGGTTTGGCCCAATGTATTTGTAGGCATACCCGACAGCAGCTTATATCGCTTCGTATTAGATAATCGGCTGTATCAATATATCGATGACAGAGGCCTGGTTTACCTCCAGGGGCACAATAACAGAGCTAAACATTATTACGGCGACGGTCTTAACGCTTATATACCCGACAATGAAAAAAACAAGGATATGACTGACAAGCCTAAGATAAGCGTATTAATATCTGTTTATAACACCGAAAAATTCATCGAACAGGCGTTAAAGAGCATATACAGCCAGACATATCAGGATTTCGAGGTGATTATAATTGACGATGCAAGCACTGACAGGACATCTGAGATACTCGTTAAGATGAAAGATTCAAGGACGTTTATCTACAGAAATTCTGAAAACATCGGCCTGACGAAATCTTTGAATATTGGCTTGAAGTTGTGCAGAGGCGAATACATTGCCCGAATGGATGCAGACGATATTTCTCATCCCCAGCGATTTGAAAAACAGGTAAAATTTTTAGATGAAAATCCGAACTGTACAGTTTTGGGATGCTGGTGTGCCAGGATAGATTCCAACGGCGAAATCTGCGGCGCCTATGACAGACGGCCAACAGAACCTGATGGCATTAAAGCAGGATTGTTAGATGGAAACTGTGTTGCTCACGGGACGGCAATGCTGCGAAGAACCTCTCTGATAGAAGTCGGAGGGTATAATGAAAAATATATGTATTCCCAGGACTACGACCTGTGGCTTCGATTATCCGAAATAGGGGAAATACGAAACATGGGAGAATATTTATACAAATTAAGGTACTGGCCGGGAACTATTTCTTTCGCAAAAGCTGAAGCGCAAAATCAATATGCCGAGCTTGCAATGGCCGAGGCGCTTCATCGCAGGAATGGCGACAAGCCGGCGGCTGAGGCGAGTAATATCGAGCACTGTAAACAGCAGTCAAATTCGATACCGAAATTCTCCGTAATTATGGCCAATTACAATAATGGCGGCTATATCGCCGAGGCCATAGAATCCGTGTTGAACCAAACTTTTAAGGACTGGGAGCTAATCATTATTGAAGATTGCTCGACTGATAACTCAGTGGCGATAATCAATCGGTATCTCGATGATAAGCGTATAAGGCTGATTCAGCATGAGCGGAATAGAGGTTATATTGCCGCGTTAAAGAGCGGTATCGCCAACGTTCAGTCAGAGTATTTTGGCATCCTGGATAGCGATGACTGTCTTACAAAAGATGCTGTTGAGACAATGTACTCACATCACGTTGATTTCCCCGATGCCGGTCTTATATACTCACAGTTTATGTGCTGTCACGAAGACCTTGCGCCAAGGCAGATTGGCTTCGGAGCGAAAATACCGGCAGGCAAGACCAATCTTGACGCGCATCTGGTAAGCGCTTTCAGGACTTTCAAGATGGCTGACTATCTGAAAACCTCCGGCTACGACGAGGACATACTATATGCCGAGGACAGGGACATCAGTTACAAAATGGAGGAAGTAACGCAATTGAAGTTCGTGGATAAGTGCCTGTACCTCTACAGAGAACTGCCAAGCTCACAGAGCCACGATACCACCAAGGCCTTTATCGGCAGACTAACCCGCGAGAAGGCAAAGATAAATGCTCTTATAAGAAGAACACTGGCCAAGGAACAGACAAATACGCTGGTTTCGGTGATTATGCCCGCCTACAACGCCGCTGAGTATATTACAGAGGCGATTGAAAGCGTTCTAACCCAAAGCTATAGAAATTTTGAGCTTATCCTCATCGATGACGGCTCGACAGACAATACTAAAGACATCATCGCCGGCTTCAAAGATGAAAGAATCGAATACTTCTATCAGGAAAACTCCGGGCTTGCAACCACTCATAATGTTGGGATAAAAAAATCTAAAGGCAGTTTTCTAATCAAACTCGATTCCGATGACATTATGGCGCCGGATTTTATCGCCAGACACCTGACCGAGTTCGAAAAATATCCGGAGACCGATTTGGTTTATTGTGACGACCACCTTATTGATGAGGATGGCAAGTCGATTCGGATAATTGAACGACCCGAGTACACAAACCGGAAACTGCTCATCAGGGACCTGTTCCGCTGCGGCTTTCCGGTCGTGCCGTTTAGAACCTGCATTAGAAGAAGTGTCTTTGATAAAATCGGTTTTTTTGATGAGCAGTTGGATATGGCTGAAGACTACGATATGATGCGGCGATTCGTAAAGAAGGGCCTGAAAATACATCACTTGAGGGCGGCGTTGTATCTGCGCCGAATGACCACCGACAGTCTTTCAAGAAACTTCACTGCCCGAAAGGCAAAATCTCATTTCGAGGTGGTTGAGCGGTTTGCCGACACGTTTGCGCCGGACGAGCTGTTTCCCGACGTCGCCTGGGACAGGATAGCCCCCGAAAGAAGGCAATTGCATGCTAAATGCCTGGCCGCCGTAACTTGCCTTACAATAGGGCAGGCTTACATAAAATCAAATGCGCCTGTTTACGCACAAACGGCTTTCGAGCAGGCCTGTTCAAAGCTAAGAGACTGTCTTGAAATGGCCCCGGGAAACCGGCTGGTTCAGCAGTTACTACAAAAATCCGAATTTGTTCGGCACGGATACGCCGAAACAGTACAGCAGGCCGCTTGTTAACTAATAATATGCTATGCAAGTAAGATAAATAGTTAAGCAAAAGCTATCTTTAAACGATAATAAAGTTGCGCAAAGCGTATGTATTAGCCGTATTTATTTAATTTTTTTGTAAAAGCGTGAAAATTTAGACAAAAAGGCAGACAAAGATGTCAACTTTACGTTTTCCAGGCCTTTCCACAGGCATTGATACAAGCGCTCTTATCAGCCAGTTAATGGCTGCCCAGCGTCGTACACTCAATATGTACGAAGATCGTAAAAGTGTCTGGGACGAAAAAAAAGACGCTTTAAGCACGCTGGAAACCAAGCTGGATGCTTTAAGAAGCTCTGCTCGAGCTCTCTCCGATGCCGATGAGCTTCGCGCCTTTTCAACCGCTTCCAGCGATACGGACATATTGACCGCCGAAGCGTCCTATAACGCCTTTGAAAGCAATCATACAGTCGTAATCAATCAGTTGGCCAATGCCGAGCGCTGGGTTCATACCGCCGGCAAGGAATATGCCGAAGACTACGTCGGCGCCGGCACCTTTATTTACTCATATAACCAGCAGGAAACATCCATAACAACCACGGCGACTACAACGTTGGAAGATATGGTCGGCTTAATCAATAACGATGCGAACAATCCCGGTGTTACAGCAAGCCTGCTGTACTACAACGATGCTTATCATTTGGTACTAAACGGCAACGATGCCGGCACAGATTATAAAATCTCAGTTAATGCAAGCAGTACCGAAATCTGGCAAGCTGATACTGCCTTTACAGTTAGCAGTGATAACGCTACGCTAAGCTCAAAAATAGAAGACCTTGACCAGTTCGGAAGCAACCCCCTCGAAGGCGGCGAAGTTATTGAAATAACCGGTACCGACCATAATGGAAATACTATAACCCAGGTAAATCTCAGTATTACCAGTAATACCAAGCTAAGTCATCTTATTTCGGAAATCAATGACTCCTTTGATGGAAGGGCCAAGGCGACTCTTGAGAATGGCAAAATTGTATTGACGGATAATACCGCAGGGGCAAGCAGTCTTTCGATTAGTTTGACCTACAACGCCAATGGCTCTGCAGCCACACTGACCCTGCCCACTATG